>NZ_JRKC01000018.1:0-25202 GCF_000800925.1 Microbacterium sp. ZOR0019
CGATCGCCGCGCCGCCCGCACCCCCGACCGCCGCGCCCGCGAGCGCGGCGCCCCCGATCTTGAAGAAACCGCGGCGCGAGGTGGCACGGGCGGAGGAGTCGTCTGTCACGCCCCGATCCTATGACCGTGCCCGTGTCGAGCACAGGGGCGAAAACAGAGACGGAATGCGCGCGACCCGGCGTGTCGGGGTGGGACACGCCGGGCGTGCGAGGGGTCGTCTGGGTATCAGCCCCGGGGCCGAGGGCGAGGGCGAGGGAGGGGGAGGTCAGGCGGCGGCGATCCAGAGCACCGCGCCGTCGCGCCAGCCGAGGCCGGCTGCGCCTTCCGGGATGGGTGCTTCGTGCCGCGGGCGCACGACGCGCATCCGCTTCCCCGCGAGCTCGACGATGTACACGATGTCGGCCCCGCGGTAGACGTGGGCGACGACGTCGACGTTCACCGGAGTCTCCGCGCCGACCGTCGGCGAGAGCCGCAGGTCCTCCTGGCGGAGCACGACCTCACCGGTGCCATCGGGGCCCGCCCCCGTCAGCGGCACCTGGATCGCTGTGCCGTCGAGCGTCGCGACCGCTCCGGAACGTGTGGCCGGGAGCAGGTTGGCCGCGCCGATGAAGTCTGCCGCGAACGGGGTGCGCGGTGCGCCGTAGAGTTCGGCCGGCGCACCTTCCTGTTCGATCACTCCCGCGTTCATCAGGACGATGCGGTCGGAGAGGCTCATCGCCTCCTCCTGGTCGTGCGTGACGAACACAGTGGTGAGTCCGAGAGTGCGGTGCAGCTCCTTGAGCTCCACCTGCATGTCCTCCCGCAGCCGGGCATCGAGGTTCGACAGCGGCTCGTCCAGCAGGAGCACACGCGGCTCGAACGCGATCGCGCGGGCCAGGGCGACACGCTGCTGCTGTCCGCCCGACAGCTGCGCCGGCATCCGGTCGGCGAGGTGACCCATCTGCACGCGCTCCAGAGCCCGCACGGCGAGTTCCTTCTGCTCGGTCTTGGACTTCTCGCCCGACATCCGCAGCCCGAAGCGCACGTTCTCGACCACGCTCATGTGCGGGAAGAGGGCATAGCTCTGGAACATCATGCCGAGGTGACGCTTCTCGGGCGGGAGCTTCGTCACATCCTGGCCGGCGATCTCGATGGTGCCGCTGCTGGGTGACTCGAGCCCCGCGATGCAGCGCAGGAGCGTCGTCTTGCCGCACCCCGACGGGCCGAGCAGGGAGACGAACTCCCCGGACCGCATCGAGAGATCGATGCCCTTGAGCACCGATGTCCCCTTGAAGTCCTTGGTGAGAGCAGTGATGGTGAGTGTTGTCATCAGACGAACAACCTTCCCAGGCCGATGATGCGTTCGAGCACGATCATGAGGACGACGGTGAGCAGGACCATGAGAGTCGATACCGCCGCCACGGTGGGCGAGGTGCTGAACTCCAGCTGGCCGTAGATGGCGATGGGGAGCGTCTCGAGCTGCGGTGTGCGCAGGAAGAGGGCGATCACCGCATCGTCGAAGGAGATGTTGAAGGCGAAGAACGCACCAGCCGCGATGCCGGGGCGGGCGATGGGCAGCACGACGAGGCGGTAGCGGTTCCAGGCGCTGGCGCCGAGGGTGCGCGCGGCTTCTTCCGTGAAGTGGTCTGCCCGCGCCATGACGCCGGTGACGGTGCGCATCACGTACGGGATCGCGATCACGACGTGCACGGCGATCAGGACACCGACGTTCGGGGCGCCGATCGTGAGCGACGAGATCGACAGGGCACCGATCGCCAGGATGATCGTCGGGATCGTCAGCGGCGACATCAGCAGGGCTTGGATGGCGGCGCCGCCGGGGATGCTGAAGCGGGTCAGCGCGAGGGCGGCAGCGGTGCCGATCGACGCGGCCACGACGGCCACGGTGACGCCGACCAGGAGGCTCAGACGGAACGGTTCGAGATAGGTGTCCGAGGTGAGCGCCTCGACGTACCAGTCGAGGGTGAACCCCTGACCGGGGAACGTGAGGAAGCGGTTCTCGCCGACGGATGCGCCGGCGACGACGAGAAGGGGCACGAGCATGTAGAGCGTCACGATGACGCCGAGGACGATGGCGAGAACCCTGCCGAGGATCGGAACGGAACGGACCATGGTCACACCTTCTGCTTCCCGAGTCGGGACGTCGCTGCGAGCACGAGCATGACCCCGGCGAAGAGCAGCACGGCCTGCGCGGCCGCGAACGACCAGTCGAGGTTGGTGGTCGCATCGACGTAGATGGTCTGTGCGAACACCGGGATCTGCGCCCCGCCGATGAAGCGCGGCGTGATGAACGAGCTCACCGAGAGGACGAAGACGAGCGAGGCGCCGGCGACGATGCCGGGGATCGCGAGGGGGAGGACGACATGCCACAGCGTGCGCCAGAACCCGGCGCCGAGCGTGCGCGACGCCTCTTCGAGTTGTGGCTTGATGCCGGAGATGACGCCGAGGATGCTCAGCACCGCGAACGGCAGCAGCACCTGCACCATCGCGATCACGACCCCGGTCTCGGTGCCGAGGAAGCCCTGCGTGCCGCCGACGAGGAACTCCACGCCGGGAATCTGCATCATCAGCCCGGCCGGCCCCATCAGCACGACCCAGCCGAACGTGCGGACCACGACGCTCGTCATGAGCGGGAGGATCACCACGATGAGCAGGAAGGAGCGCACCAGGGATCCGGCCCGAGCCATCACGTACGACAGTGGGATCGCGATGACGAGCGTGATGATCGTCTGGATCACCCCCAGGCGGAGCGAACGCAGCGCCGCCTGGAGGTGATATTCACTCGTGAACAACCGGGTGAAGTTGTCGAGGGTGAACCCGCCTGCCGACGATTGCACGCTCATGAGGAGCATGCCAGCCACCGGGGTGATGAAGGCGAGCGCGAGCAGCACGATCGCCGGCAGGAGCAGGAGCCAGGGCTCCCTACGGGTTCGGACACTCATTTGGTGATCAGCGCATTCCACTCATCGGTCCAGGACTGCCGCGAAGCTGCGACATCGCCCGGAGCGTAGACGACGACCGTCTCCAACTCGTCGCCGGTGAGCACGGCTTCCGCGGCGTCGCCGGAGAGTTCGGTCTGGGTGTTGACCGGCGAGTACCGCATGTTCTCCGCGAAGACGGCCTGCGCTTCGGGGCGCAGTTCGAAATCGATGAAGAGCTTCGCGAGGTCGGGGTTGTCCCGGCCCTCGACCACGTTCGCCGTGATGAGGGAGGCGGTGACGCCCTCCTCCGGGACGATGAACTCTACCGGAAGGCCCGCGTCCTGCAGCGTGCCGGCGTAGTCCATCGCGTACGGGGCGAGCCAGGTGTCGCGCTGTGCGAAGGCGGTCTGCAGGTCGGGCGAGGTGGGTACGACGATCGCGTCGCCCGACGAAGCCAGCTCCCCGAGGTCGGTGATGGCCTGCGAGGGGTCCTCGATGCCGCCGCCGAGCGCATCGGAGACACGGAGCATCGAGAGCACGCCGTACGTGTTCGAGAAGTCCGTGAGGGCGATGTGGCCGGCGTAGGCCTCGTCGAACAGGTCGAGCCACGAGGTCGGTGCCGGAGCATCGGCCTCGGTGTTGTAGACGAGTCCGATCGGTGCGAGCTGGATCACGGGGCCCTCCCCGCGCTCGAGGCCCGCCGTGGCGAGGTCGATCAGGTCACCGGATTCGGACAGCTCGTCGGCGGCGATCGGCGCGATGAGACCGTCCGCGGCGGCGGTGAGCTCCTGCCCGCCGGAGAAGTGCACGACATCGATCTGCGGGCTGGCCTTCTGGGCGGTGACCTGGGCGAGGGCATCGGCGCTGTACAGCGTGATCAGCTCGACCTTGGCGCCGGTCTCCTCCTCGAAGGGATCGACGACGGCCTCGATGAAGGCCTTCTCCCAGTCGCCGCCGAACGACGTGACGACGAGGGTCTCGCCGGCGAACTCCTTGTCGCCGGACGATGCGGTGTCATCGCCGGCCGCACAGCCGGCGAGGACGAGGGCGCCGGTGGCGACGAGCGCTCCGGTGGTGAGGATTCTTCGGGTATTCATGCACTGCTCCTTCGGGATGGGTCCAGCACTGAGTAGACGCCTTAGACCAGGCGTCCGATGGTGAGCTGCTTCGCTCCGTCGATGCGGATCGCCGCGCTTTCCTTGGCGAACTCCGCGAGTCCTTCGGTGATGCCGCCCCAGATGTTGACGGGTGTCCATCCGAGCGGGCCGAGAGTACGGGCACCACGATCGTAGAAGACGCCGATCTCGTACCACTCGAACGGCAGACCGCCCATCTGCATGGGACGCTGCCAGTACCACTGCAGATCACCCGGTGCGGGTACGACCTGCTGGTTCTCGAACGGCACCTTCTCCGGGTCGAAGTTCTGCGCCTCTTCGGGGAGGCCGACCATGACCTCCGGGCCGGCGTACATCGCGTGCATCGCCTGCATGGTGACCGGCTTCTCCAGTGCACCCCACATGGCCTCGCAGGTGCGAGGGGCGAGGTCCTCGAACAGGGTGGCGACGGCGCGGACGCCGTTCTCGTACTCGAGGAAGACCTGCTTGGTCATCGTGTTCCTTTCTCCGCAGCGGGTTGTTCCGCTGCTCGTTCGCGGGCGGCCGAGACGAACGCCGCGAACAGCGGCATCTCCTCCGCGGCCTCATCGGGGTCGATCATCTTCTCGGGGTGCCACTGCACCGCCCAGAAGGGCCAGTCGCCGTCTGCTTCGACGGCTTCGACGATCCCGTCCGGGGCCCACGCGACCGGGTGCAGGTCGGGGGCGGGGACGGCGATGGACTGGTGGTGGATGGTGTTCACGATCCGGTGCCGCGTGCCGTACAGGTCGGCGAGACGGCTGCCGTCGGCGAGTCTGATCGGATGCCGGGCCGCGAGCTGCTGGTCTGCTCCGCGCACGGGTTGGTGGTCCTCGGTGTGCGGGATGTCGACGAGGAGGGTGCCGCCGAAGGCGACGTTGGACACCTGCAGTCCGCGACAGACGGCAAGGACCGGGATGCCGCGTCGGCGGGCGCCCCGCGCGAGGGCGATCTCGAACCCGTCGCGCGACGGATCGTAGTTCTTGCCCTCCTGCGGTTCCGCGCCGTAGCGGGACGGGTGCACGTCTTCTCCGCCCGAGAGGAGCAGTCCGTCGAGGCGGTCGAGAACGTCGTCGACACCCGCCGTCGGGGGCAGCAGGACGACGGCGCCACCGGCGGCTTCGACGGGTGCGGCGTACTCGGCGCCCAGAGTGTGTGCGGGGCGGCCCGCCCCGAGATCGGTGTCGATGAAGCGACGCCAGGTCGTGATGCCGATGAGCGGACGGGTCATGACAGCTCGATCCAGGTGGTCTTGAGATCGGTGAACTTGTCGATCGCATGCAGGCTCTTGTCGCGGCCGAAGCCCGACCCCTTGACCCCGCCGAAGGGGATCGTCATGTCGCCCTCCTCGAAGCAGTTCACCCAGACGACGCCGGCACGCAGACGTCGCGACAGGGTGTGCACCGCGTTGAGGTCGGTGCTCCACAGCGCGGCCGCGAGTCCGTACTCGGTGCCGTTGGCGATCTCGAGGGCGTCCTCCACGTCGTCATAGGCGATGACCGAGAGGACGGGGCCGAAGACCTCGCGCTGGGCGACTTCGTGCTGCGGTGTGACTCCGAGCACCACGGGGGCGAAGTAACTGCCGCCGTCGACGGCCTCGAAACGCTCCGGGGTTCCGGCCGCGAGCTCTCCGCCTTCCGCCTGGGCGCGCTCCACGAAACCGGCGATGCCGGCGAGCTGCTTCTCGCTGACGATCGCTCCCATCGAGGTGGTGACGTCGAACGGGTCGGCGGGCAGACTCGTCCGCGCGACCTCGGCGGCGATCTCCAGCGCCCGGTCATGGTGTGCTCGGGGCACGAGCAGGCGGGACGACGCCGTGCACATCTGTCCCTGGTTGTAGAAGCATCCGTCGGCCGTGGCACGCACCGCGCGCTCCAGGTCGGCGTCGGGCAGCACCAGGCTCGCGGTCTTCCCGCCGAGCTCGGGCCAGACCCGCTTGCCGTTGGACGCCGCCGAGTAGCCGAGGAAGCGCCGTCCGACCTCCGGGGATCCCGTGAAGGTGACGATGTCGACATCGGGGTGCTCGCCGAGGGCGCGACCGGCGACGTGTCCGGCGCCGGGGAGGACGTTGAGCACGCCGGAGGGGATGCCGGCCTCGTGCGCGAGCTCGGCCAGTCGCAGCGCCGAGTAGGTCGTGTGCTCGGCGGGCTTGAGCACCACGCTGTTGCCGACCGCGAGGGCCGGGGCGAGCTTCCAGGCGGTCATGGTCAGCGGGAAGTTCCACGGCACCACGGCCGCGACGACGCCTGCGGGCTCGCGGGTGACGAGCGCGAGACTGTTCGGTGCGGTGACGGGAGCCTCGTCGAGGATCTTGTCGGCGGCCTCCCCGTACCAGCGGAAACAGGTGACGACGGCGCGAAGCTCCGTCTGCAGAGCCTCACGGACGGGCTTTCCCATCTCGAGCGAGATCGTGAGGGCGAGCTCTTCGGCGTTGTCGTGGATCTTCTGCGCGAAGGCGATCAGCCGCTGTCCGCGCTCACGAGGGGCGATCCGCGACCAGACCCCGGAATCGAAGGCGGTGCGCGCGGAGCGGACGGCCCGGTCCACATCGGCCGGCGAGGCGGCGCTGATCTGCGGAAGTGCGCGACCGTCGCGGGGGCTCACGGGAGACAGGGGCTCGGCCGAGCCCTCCTCCCACGCGCCGTCGATGAACATGCGCGTGTGCAGGGGCAGCGTCGCCGCGCGATCCGCCCAGTCGTCTCCAGTAGCCGTGAACACGGTCGTCCTCTCCAGGGGTGATGGCCCTGGAGAGGATACTCGCCCTATTTCGCCACTAGGTCAAGGGATAGAGACCGATCTCGCCATTTCGTTACATGCCAGTAACAGAATCGGCCTAGAGGCGAATCGCGCCCGTGGGCATGTCATTGGCCAGCGCGGCGGGCGCCTCGTCGACGATCAGAGACCCGCGCAGCACCGGAGTGATCACCACCAGCGACTCGACGACCTCGAGTCCGTCGTGCCCCGCCACGGCCGGCCCGGTGAGGAACTCGTAGAACGCATCCGCATCCTTGACGAGCACATTGGCGAGCAACTGCGAGGTCCCCGTGGTGGCGGCGATGAACTTCACCTCCGGTGCGGCGGCGAGAGCCGCTCCCACCTTCTCGAGGCGCGCCATCGGGACGCGGAGCCACACCAGAGCCTCCAAACCGAGGCCGAACAGGCTCGGCACCACCTCGGTGCGCGGATGCATGAGGCCGCGACGGCTCAGAGACTCCATCCGTCTCCGGGTGGTGGTGACGTTCAGTCCCAGTGACCGGGCGAGCTGCGCGACCGGCATCCGACCGTCTTTCAGCAGCAGGCGGATCAGTGCTTCCTCGTCCGCGCTCAGGGAATCGGCGGGGTCGACCTCGGAGCCGGACGACTCGTCGAGCATGCGGGCCTGTTCGTCGGTGAGCACTCCCGCGCGCCAATCGTGCCCCGAGCGGAAGAACTTCAGCACCGTCGTCACGTTGATCGAGTCGATGCCCTCGAGCTCGGGGAAGTCGGTGAAGAGCAGCTCGCGGATCGAGGCGTCGTCGTGGGGGAGCAGCATTCCGGCGATGTCGCTGCTGCCTTCGAGCACCGAGACGGAGGAGGCGTCGGACCGTCGTGCCAGCGTGCGTGCCACATGCCAGAGCGCGTGCGGCTCGGTCGTGATGCGGAACAGCACCGCGCGGGCGTGGAGCACTCTGGCGGGGTCGACATAGGTGGAGACCCGCACCAGTCCGCGGTCGAGCAGTCGCTGTCCACGGCGGGCGACGGTGCGTTCCGGCAGATCGACCACGCGGCCGATCTCCCCCCACGACGCACGGCCGTTCACCTGCAGGGCCGCGGCGACGATCCGATCGGTTTCGTCGGCCATCACATCGTTCGTGGGCACGGGCTCTCCTTCACCGGGGACGGACTCGGGTGAAGGTTATCCCAGTGCGCCGAGCCGCCGGGACCAAAACGGAGACCGGACGCGGTCGTTGCGGCGTGTCTCGACCGACCTGCCACCGGAGCGCGAGACGGTCCCGGTTTCGGCATCCGCGGCGATGGCGTCAGATGTCGGAGAAGTCGTTGCCGCCGCTGCTGATGCGCGTCACGACGTCGTCGGTGACCTTCAGGGTGATGTACTCGACACCGACCTCTCCGGGATTCACGAGAGACGAGGTGCCGGGAACCTCTCGCATGCCGATCTTGAGGTAGTCGGAGACGCCGTCGCCGTCTTCATCCCACTCATCCTCTGCGCCGGCGGCGATCGCCTCGGCGCGGGTGGAACCGAGGCCGAGCCCCTCCGGGGTGCGGAAGCTCACGCCGGGGGCATCCGCCGACACGACCAGGGTTATGCGGGTCTCGTAGGCCGTCGCCTTCGTCCCCGTCCACTCGAACCCGTCGTACACCGAGTCGTACGGGCCTTCGACCGGTCCCTCCGTCGGCGCGGATCCGAAGGCGTCGGTGAGGGCGGTCACGACGCCATTCGGGTCGTCGTATCCGATCACGGGCCCCTCGTCGATCGAGAGGCCGTCGACGGAGATCTCGACGATACGGTCTGCGGGCGTGGCGGAGGCCGAGGTGCTCGGTGTGGATGACGGTGTCGAGGTCGCGGAGCCGTCCGGCGACTGCCCGGGAGCGCAGGCGGTGAGCGAGAGGCCCAGGAGCGCGGCGGTGACGGAGGCGAGGACGAGGTGACGACGGCTTGGCATGACCCGAGCCTAGGGCGTTCGCATGGACGTTCTTCGGTCAGACCCGTGACCGAAACGAATCGTTATGTGCGGAGGCCTGTACCACGAACGAGGACGCCGTCCAGGCCGAAGCCCGGACGGCGTCCTGTGATGACGATCGCGGATCAGTCCGCTTCGGTCGTCTCCGCCGTGGTGTGCTGCCGACGACGACGCATCGCGAACAGACCGAGGCCTGCTGCCAGGAGCACCACGGCTGCGACGATGTACGGCGTGCTGTCGGCACCGGTCGCGGCCAGGTCGTCCGCGGTCGAGCTCCCCGCGCCCGGGGTCACTGCCCCTCCGCCGGAGACCGCAGCGACGGTGAGTGCCGCGGTGACCTCCGTGCCATCGGGCAGGATGACGGCGAGGGTGTGTGCGCCCGCCGGAGTGTTCGCGGGGATCGTGACCGTCCGCTGGAACGAGCCGTTCGCACCGGCGGTCGCGGTGCCCAGCTGCACCGGGTCGGAGCGGAGCTCGAGGAGAAGCTCGGCGCCCTCCGCGAAGCCGCTGCCCGCGACCGTGACGGTGCCACCGGCCTTCACCGCGGCCGCGCCGAGCTCGATCTTGGCCGGAACCTCGGGCTCCGGCGTGACCGGGGGTGTGACGCCTTCCTCGGTGACCCACTTCTCGCCGGCGTCCGACTTCGTCACGGTGAACGTGTCGTAGACGGCGCCGACGGGGAGGTCGGTCGTGGCTCCCGGCTGCTTCTCCGCGAGGTAGGAGCGGTAGACGAGCTGGTTCTTCGAGACGTCGATCACCTGGTACGTCGTCACGTCCTGACCGCGCAGCACCTGCGTGGCGCCGTTGTTGGTCCAGACGTTCTTCTCGGCGGATTCCAGGTCGTAGTGCTTCGCGCCCGAGTTCGACACGACGTAGACGGGACCCGTGGTGAGGCCGGCGGTCTCGGTCGCGTCCGTGTTCACATAGCCGCGGGCGTAGGTGTGGTCGTGGCCCATGAGTACCAGGTCGATGTCGTTGCGCTGGAAGACCGGCAGCCACTCCGCGCGCAGCACCGGCTCGTCACGGCCCGCCGATGCGGAGAACACCGGCTGGTGGAAGGTGACGACGTTCCACTTCGACGGGCTGTTCTGCAGCAGCAGGTCGAGCCATGCGCCCTGGAAGCGGGTCCAGAGCACGCCGATCTGCGTGGACGGGCACTCCGCGCCGGCGCAGGAGGGGAGTCCGGCCGGCGTGAGGAAAGTGGTGTCGCGTGTCGCGTTCAGCGTGATGAAGCGCACGCCCTGGTAGTCGGTGTAGTACGCGGTCTCGGCAGCGAACGAGCTCCAGTGGTCGAAGAACGCGCGGTACTGCTGCGCGACCTCCGAGTCGCCCTTCGCGAGGTCCGCCAGCTCACCGATCGAGCTGGTCGACGGGTTGTTGTGCGGGTATTCGAAGGCTGCCTTCCAGGCGGTGAGCAGCTTGTCGCCGGAGTACTCGTGGTTGCCGGGGGCTGCCATCACGTTGGTGCGGACCGCCGAGTCCTTCATGCCCTTGAACCAGTTGACCCACTCGTTCTCGTTGCTCGAGGTGTTGATCAGGTCGCCTGCGTGCACCGAGCCGATCGACCGGGGAGCGTTGGCCTCGGCCTGCTTGACGACGCTCGGCCACGTGGTGTCGAGGCCGATCTGCGCGTCGCCGTAGTAGATGAACTGGAAGTCGGTCGCCGAAGGATCCGCGGTACGGAAGGTGAACCACTCGCTCCAGCTGCCGGGAAGACCGACGCGGTAGCGGTACTCGGTGGCGGCGGTGAGGCCGGTCACGGTCGCCGAGAAGTGCTTGTTCGGGTTGCCGTTCACGACACCGGCATCGTACGCGTCGATGGTGCGTGTCTCCCCGCCGGCGGCCGGGGCGATCTCGACCTGTCCGATCGTGTGCGAGGCGTCGCCGGCCAGCCACGAGAAGGCCTGGGAGACCTCGGGCTGCTCGGTCGGTGTCAGGATGACGCGGGTCGGCGGGGCGATCACGGGCATGCCGGGGTCGGACGCCTTCACCAGGGTCAACGACGACATGTCGAAGAAGATGTCCGAGCTGGTCTCGCGATCCTGGAAGAGCGAGACGGCGATCGTGTTGGTGCCGTCGTGCAGCAGTTCGCCCTCGGCGCTGAACGTGCTCGTCAGCGGGTCGCCATTGCTGTCGCCGGCATACTCGACGTTGGTCGTGTCGGTGATGCGGCCGTCGACGTAGCGGGCGACCTCCTCGCCGTTGATCCAGACGATGATCGCATCGTCGTAGGTGATCGTGCTCTGCAGGACGGCGACCTTCTCCGCCACACCCGCCTCGAGCTCGAAGGTCGTGCGGAAGAAGTACGTCGGCACGGTCGGAGCCTGGGTGCCGTCGAGGTAGTGGTTCAGGAGCGTTCGGGGCGTCTGCGGGCCGACCGGGGCGAGCTCTCCGCGTTTTGCGCCGAAGGAGCCGGGGGCCGTCTTCCACGCGCTGTCGTCAAAGGCGGGCAGCGTCCAGTCGCGGAGCGCCGCGGGAGCAGGCGAGGGATCGGAGCCGTCGTCGAGATAGTGCCAGGCGGTGTCTCCGGTGATCAGCGAGCCGGTCGGAACCTCGGGATCGGGTGCGGCGAGGGCCGCGGGGGCGACGACGGCGCCGCCGAGCAGGGCGAGGAGCGCGACGGAGGTGAGTCCGTGACGTCGCCACCGCACCGCAGGGGTGGGGGAGGTCATGTCAGTCCTTCGTGGAGGGGGGTTCCGTGCTCAGCCGCACGGGGCCCATCCACTCCACCGAAGACGGATGGCCGGAGCCTGACCCCGCGGAGACCGGAAGGTGAACGATGTGATGCGGGCCACGTCACCGGCCGAAACGGAGACCGATCGGTCGCGGGCCCGCGTGTCGAGGGGCGGCGCGCCGTGGGGCGAGCGGACGGTCTGCGTTTTGGCAGATGAGGGGGCGCAGAGCCCCGGCGGAGTCGGCTCACCCCGGTACGCTGGAACCCATGCTCAACATGGCTGACGGCCTCGCTCGTCTCGGTGCGCTCGCCGAGAATCCGGTCGTCGGCACCCTCGCGAGGGCGTTCGAGAGCGCGGGCTACGAATTGGCCGTGGTCGGTGGTCCGGTGCGCGACGCGCTGCTCGGTCGGGAGACGCACGATCTCGACTTCACCACGAACGCGTCGCCCGACGACATCCTGGCGATCGTCACACCGATCTCGACCGCCCGCTGGGACATCGGCCGCGAGTTCGGCACGATCGGCGCGCGCGTGCAGGGCGAGCAGGTCGAGATCACGACGTATCGCGCCGACAGCTACGACGGCGTGACCCGCAAGCCCACGGTCGAGTTCGGCGACACGATCGACGGCGACCTCGTGCGCCGCGACTTCACAGTCAACTCGATGGCGCTCCAGGTGCCGGCTGTGAAGCTCGTCGACCCGACCGGCGGAGTGGAAGACCTCATCGCCGGTGTTCTGCGCACCCCCGCCGACCCGAAGATCTCGTTCGGCGACGACCCGTTGCGGATGCTGCGGGCGGCTCGTTTCAGCGCCCAGCTCGGCTTCCGCGTCGACGAGGCCACCACCGAGGCGATCGCCGCGCTGCGCGAGACCCTGACGATCGTGAGCCCCGAGCGCATCCAGTCCGAGCTCGTGCGCCTCATGCAGACGGACGATCCGGTGCGCGGCATCCGTGTGCTGGTCGACACCGGCCTGATCGACGAGTTCCTCCCCGAGGTCACCGCGCTGCGCCTCGAGGTCGATGAGCACCATCATCACAAAGACGTCTACGAGCACTCGCTCACCGTGCTCCGTCAGGCGATCGAGCTCGAGCACTCCCGGCACCCCGGTGCCGCCCCCGATGTGCCCCTGCGCATCGCCGCCCTGCTGCACGACATCGGCAAGCCTCGCACCCGCAAGCTCGAGGCCGGGGGAGTGGTGACCTTCCATCACCACGACGTGGTCGGGGCGCGCATGGCTCGCAAGCGGCTGCAGGCTCTGCGCTTCGACACCGCCACGACCGACGCCGTCGCCACCCTCATCGAGTTGCACCTGCGCTTCTTCGGCTATGCCGAGGGGACCTGGACGGATGCCGCGGTGCGACGCTACGTGCGCGACGCGGGCGACCTGCTCGAGCGGTTGCACATCCTGACCCGGGCCGATGTGACCACGCGCAACAAGCGCAAGGCCGGTCGCCTGGCGGCTGCGTACGACGACATCGAATCGCGCATCGTCGCCCTTCGTGAGCAGGAGGAGCTCGACTCGATCCGTCCGGAACTCGACGGAAACCGCATCCAGGAGGTGCTCGGCATCTCACCGGGGCGTGAGGTGGGCGAGGCGTACCGGTTCCTGCTCGACCTGCGCTTGGACGAGGGTGTGCTCGGTCCCGACGTCGCGGAGCAGCGCCTCCGCGAGTGGTGGGCCTCGCGCGGCTGACCCCGGCCCGCCTATTCCGCGCGTGGCCCCGCGCTCGTACACTGAATCCACGAAGCCTCTTCGATGATCGGAGATCGCTGTGTCTGCGCCGTGGCAGGTATCCCGCGAGTCCCTTCCGGCGACATCGCGGCTTCTCGTCGAGCGCGCGCACGAGGAACTGCTCGCCGGCAATCTCGACGACCGACGGCTGCAGGGGGTGCGTCCGCTCGTCCGCGAGTCGTGGGAACGCTCGTGGCGCCGCCGCGTCGGCCCCGAAGACACACCGCCGCTGGAGCTGATCAGCGACGAACTGGAGGAGTATCGGCTCGCCCACCCGCTCGCCTCCGCGATGGACATGATCCGCGCCCTGCTGTTGCCGGGCTCGAGCGAGGACACCGGGGTGATCATCGCCGTCGGTGACCAGGCGGGTCGGTTGCTGTGGATCGAAGGCGACGAACAGCTGCGCTCGCTCACGGACGACATGGGCTTCGTCGCCGGTGCGAACTGGTCGGAGGACGCGGTCGGGACGAGTGCGCCCGGCACGGCCCTCGCCTTGGAGCAGTCGGTGCAGATCCGCGGTGCCGAGCACTACAACAGGCTCGTGCATCCGTGGTCGTGCACGGCCGCACCTGTGCGCGACCCGGAGACGAAGCGTGTGCTCGGGGTGATCGACATCACCGGCGGACCCGAGGTCGTGTCCCCGCAGGCACGGTTGCTGGTCGATGCGACGGCTCGGGCCGTGGAGTCCGAGCTGATGGTCGCGCGCCTCCGGGCGAGGAGCGAGACGCCGCGTTCGCGGTCGACCCCCTCGAAGGCGCGTATCCCGGCGACCGCCCGGGCGACGCTGCACGTTCTCGGACGCGACCGTGCGCGCTTGGAGACCGAGTCGGCGCACGGCGAGGCCATGATCGACCTGAGCGCGCGACATGCCGCCATCCTCCTGATGCTCGCGGTCCACCGTCAGGGGCTCTCGGCAGAGCGCCTGTGTGAGCTGGTCTACGGCGAAGGGGTCTCGCCCGACACGCTGCGCCCGGAGATGGTGCGTCTGCGCAAGGTGCTCGAGCGCACGGCCCCCGACCTCGTGCCGGATTCCCGTCCCTATCGGCTGCCCGTCGCCCTCGACACCGACGCGCATGACGTGCTCTCGCTGCTCGACCGCGGTGCTCACCGTGTCGCACTGACGGCGTACCGCGGGCCCGTGCTGCCCGAGTCGACCTCGCCCGGGGTGGAGGAGTTCCGCGAGACGGTGCGCGGGGCGTTGCGTGAGGTGATGCTCTCGGAGGCCAGCCTCGACGTTCTGCTCTCCTACGCCGAGATCCCCGAGGGGCAGAGCGACGCCGAGGTGCTGCGCCTGGCCCTGGAGATGCTCCCCGCACGGTCGCCGAAGCGCGCGGCACTGGTCACCCGGATCGAGCGCCTCGGCAGCTGATCCCCCCGGTGCGGGATCGAAAACGCCCCTCCCGGGCCCCTCTCCGGTGCGTTTCTGATCCCGCACGGGGGTCGATCCCGCGACTGCAACCCGCTGCAACGTTGCGCATCGGGGTGCAACCTCCCGCGACCTACCTTCGGAACACAGCCGCGCACGGAGCGCGGCCCGTCGAAGGAGACTCCATGAGCATCGTCGAAGAAGACGTATCCCTCGCCTACGCGGCCCCGGGCCGGCCGGGCGCCCTCGCGAACTATCGTCCCCGATACGGCCACTACATCGGCGGAGAGTTCGTCGAACCCGTCAAGGGCCAGTACTTCGAGAACATCAGCCCCGTCAACGGCAAGCCCTTCACGGAGGTCGGCCGCGGCACGAGCGAAGACATCGACCGCGCCGTGGACGTGGCCTGGAAGGCGTTCACCGGATGGGGGAAGACGAGTCCGGCCGAGCGCTCGGTCATCCTGAATCGCATCGCGGATCGCATCGAGCAGCACCTCGAGGAGATCGCTGTCGCGGAGACGTGGGAGAACGGCAAGCCCGTGCGTGAGACCCTCGCCGCCGACATCCCTCTCGCCGTCGACCACTTCCGCTACTTCGCCGGTGTGCTGCGGGCACAGGAGGGCGGGATCAGCCAGCTCGACGAGAACACCGTCGCGTACCACTTCCATGAGCCGCTCGGCGTGGTCGGGCAGATCATCCCCTGGAACTTCCCGATCCTGATGGCCGTGTGGAAGCTCGCGCCCGCGCTCGCCGCAGGCAACTGCGTCGTGATCAAGCCGGCCGAGCAGACGCCGGCATCCCTGCTGTTCCTGTTCGACATCATCGGTGACCTGCTCCCGGCGGGTGTCGTGAACATCGTCAACGGGTTCGGCATCGAGGCGGGCGCTCCGCTCGCGCAGCACAAGCGCATCCGCAAGGTCGCCTTCACGGGAGAGACCACGACCGGTCGTCTGATCATGCAGTACGCCTCGCAGAACCTGATCCCGGTCACGCTGGAGCTGGGAGGCAAGAGCCCGAACGTGTTCTTCGACGACGTCGCGCGCTCGACCCGTGACCCGTTCTACGACAAGGCACTCGAGGGCTTCACGATGTTCGCGCTGAACCAGGGCGAGGTCTGCACCTGTCCCTCGCGTGCACTCATCCAGCGGTCGATCTATGACGGATTCCTCGCCGACGGACTCCAGCGCGTCGGCAAGGTCGTGCAGGGCAACCCGCTCGACCCCGCCACGATGATCGGTGCGCAGGCGTCGAACGACCAGCTGGAGAAGATCCTCAGCTACATCGACATCGGCACGCAGGGCGGTGCGCGACTGCTGGCCGGAGGGGAGCGGGTCGACCTCGGCGGTGATCTCAGCGAGGGGTTCTACGTCGCCCCGACCGTGTTCGAGGGCACGAACGACATGCGCATCTTCCAGGAGGAGATCTTCGGTCCGGTGCTCTCGGTCACGTCGTTCGATGACTTCGACGACGCGATCTCCATCGCGAACGACACGCTCTACGGACTGGGTGCGGGTGTGTGGAGCCGCAGTGGGGACACGGCCTATCGCGCGGGCCGGGCGATCGAGGCCGGACGCGTATGGACGAACACCTACCACCAGTACCCGGCCCACGCCGCGTTCGGCGGGTACAAGCAGTCGGGTGTGGGGCGCGAGAACCACAAGATGATGCTCGACCACTACCAGCAGACGAAGAACCTCCTCGTCTCGTACGCGGAAGGGCCCATGGGCTTCTTCTGAGCTCGACCCCGGGCGGGCGCTGCTCCCTCAGCGCCCGCCCGGACCATCTCTGGAAGGGGGAACCGTGGCCATCAGTGGCACACAGCAGCGGGTCGATGTGACGGAGGCCGCGGCCTCTCTCGTGCGCGAGCTCACCGTGCAGCACGGTCCGCTCATGTTCCATCAGTCGGGCGGATGCTGCGACGGCTCCGCGCCCATGTGCTTCCCCGTCGGCATGTTCCTCATCGGCGAGGGTGACGTGCTGCTCGGCAATCTCGATGTCGGACTCGCAGACCCCGTCGAGGTCTACATGTCGCAGTCGCAGTTCGAGTACTGGAAGTACACGCACCTGACCATCGACGTGGTGCCGGGGCGCGGTGCGGGCTTCAGCGTCGAGGGGCCGACGGGCATGCGGTTCCTGATCCGGTCGCGGATGTTGAACGACGCGGAGCTTGCGTACTTCGGATTGGCGACGCCGGCAAGCTGACGTCCCGCCTCAGCGCGGCAGCCGCGGAACCGCGTCGACGAGCGCTCGCGTGTACGGGTCCTGCGGGTCGTGCAGCACGGCCGAAGTGGCACCCTGCTCGACGACGCGACCGTTCTGCAGCACGAGCGTGCGGTCGCACGCCGAGGCGATCGCGGTGAGGTCGTGCGACACCATCACGAGCGACAGGCCGTTCTCGCGACGCAAGCGATCGAGCAGCTCGAGCACCTGCACGCGCGTCGTCACGTCGAGCGCGCTGACCGGCTCATCGGCGAGAAGCACGCGCGGGCGGGAGACCACGGCGCGGGCGATCGCGATGCGCTGACGCTGCCCGCCGGAGAACTCGTGCGGATAGCGGCGGGCGGTGTCAGCGGGAAGCCCGACGGAGTCCAGGGCCTCGGCGATGCGGCGTTGCGCGTCGGCGCCGGATGCCAGGCCGAGCGAGCGGAGTGGTTCGCCGACGATCCGGTCGATGCGCTGGCGAGGGTCGAGCGACGAGTACGGGTCTTGGAACACCGGCTGCACGCTCGCGCGGAACCGTCGCATCTGTGCGCGGTCGCGCAGGGCGAGCGGGGCGCCCTCGAACAGCACCCGTCCGTCGCGCGGAGCATCGAGCCCGAGCATCAGCCGCAGGATCGTGGACTTGCCCGCCCCCGACTCGCCGACGAGGCCCAACGAGTCGCCCTCGTCGATGCGCAGCGACACGTCGTGGAGAACGCGGCGCGATCCATAGGCGAAGCCGGCTCCGCGCACTTCGAGCAGCGTCATCGTCCGACCTCCCCGGCATCGAGGAAGGCATCGAGCGCGCGGGCGCTGTCGACCAGCATCCGCGTGTACGGCTCGGCCGGCTCCTGCAGCACCTGCGCCACCGCGCCCGCTTCCACGACGAGTCCGTCGCGCAGCACCACGATCCGGTCCACCATGCGCGAGACCACGGCCAGGTCATGGCTGATGAACAGCAGCGCCATGCCCCGCTCGTCGACCAGGCGTTCGAGCAACGTGAGCACGCCGTCCTGCACGGTCACGTCGAGTGCGGTGGTCGGCTCGTCGGCGATGAGCAGTTGCGGGCGGGCCGCGAGGGCGATGGCGATAGCGACACGCTGGCGCTGACCGCCCGAGAGCTCATGCGGGTAGGCGCGCGCGATGCGGGCGTCGGAGAGGGAGACCTCGTCGAGGGCCGTGGCGACGGCGCTGTTCAGCTCCGCCCCGCGCAGACCGAGGTGGCGCCGCAGCGGTTCGGCGATCTGTCGTCCCACCCGCATCAGGGGGTCGAGCGCGGTGAGCGGTTCCTGGAACACGATCTGCGCGACGGGTCCGCGCAGCGGGCGGAGGTCGGCGTCCCGAGCGTCGATCACCTGGTGCCCGTCGAGCAGCACCGAGCCCGACGCGCGGAGGGCATCCGGCAGCAGGCCGGTCACGGCCATCGAGGTCAGCGACTTGCCCGAGCCGGACTCGCCGATCAGACCCAGGCGCTCCCCCGCCCCGAGGGAGAACGAGACATCGCGCACGAGCGCGCCGGCGCCGGAGCGGACCGTGAGGCCGGAGACGTCGAGGAGGCTCATCGGCTCCTCCTTCGGGTCGGGTCGGCGAGGTCGCGCAGACCATCGGCGAGGAAGTTCACACCGAGCACGAGCGCGATGATTGCGACTCCGGGAGCGATGGCACCGACGGGTGCGGTGAGCACGGTGCCCTGCGCCTCCTGCAGCATCCGTCCCCACGAAGCGTTGGGCGGTGGTGCCCCGAGCCCGAGGTACGACAGGCTCGCCTCGGCCAGCACGGCGGCACCGAACTGCAGCGCCAGGCTCACGGCGAGGGTGGGTGCGATGTTCGGCAGCACGTGTTGGAACACGATCCCGAGCACGCCGGTGCCGCTCGTGCGCGCGGCGGTGATGTACTGCTCCTGCAGCACGCGGCGCGCGAGGATACGCGTGAGTCGCGCCACGACCGCCGACATCGCCAGACCGATCGCGAGCACCGCAGACCACAGCGATGCTCCCTGCACCGCGACGACCAGCATCGCCAGCAGCAGCACGGGGAACGCGATCACCACGTCGAGACCTGCGGAGAGGGTGTCGTCGACCCAGGGGCGGGCGAACGCGGCGAGAAGGCCGATGATCGTCCCGAGGACCGCGGCGATCGCAACCGCGCCCGTGCCGACGATGAGCGCGATCCGTGCGCCCCACATCAACTGCGAGAACAGGTCGCGGCCGAGTCGATCGGTGCCGAGGAGGTGCTGTGCGCTCGGGCCTTCGAGCCGGCCTCCACTGGTGTCGGCGAGCGGATAGGGCAGCCAGAACAGGGAGACCAGCGCGATCAGCACGATGACGCCGGTGAGGACGATCCCGATCACCAGGGTCGCCTTCGGCCGCCGGCGCACGGGTACGGAGGCGGTGATCAGCTGTTCGGCGACGCGGCTCATCGGTTCCCCGAAACGCTCGTGCGCAGGCGCGGATCGATCAGACGCTGCACGATGTCGGCGGCGAACCCGACCAGCAGCACGAAGAGCGTGCTGACGACGAGGACGCCCTGGATCACCTGGAAGTCGTGCTGCTCGATGGCCGAGAGCAGCAGGCTGCCGAGCCCGGGAAGTGTGAAGACGCTCTCGACGACCACCGCCCCGAGGAGCGTCGTCGACAGCTCGATGCCGAGGACCGCGACCACGGGCACCGCCCCGTTGCGCACGCCGTGCCGGAGCAGCGCTTCCCCCATGCCGGAACCTCCGGCGCGCGCGGTGCGCAGGTAGTCGCTTCCGAGCACGTCGAGTGTCGCCGAGCGGACGTAGCGGCTGAGAGAGGCGCTCATGACGATCACGATGGTGAGAATGGGCAGCGCGAGCGAACGGAGCGCATCCGCCGGATCCTCCCAGTCCTTCCGGGGGAACCCGCCGGAGGGCAGCACGCCGAGACCGAGCGCGAACACCCAGACGAGCACGACGCCGACCCAGAACACGGGGACGGCGACGCCGAGCTGCGCGAACCCCGACAGTGCGATCCCGTACCAGCGGTCGGACTTGACGGCCGCGGTGATACCGATCACGAGTGAGACGAGGAGCGCGAGGGTGAAGGCGATGAGCGTGAGCGGGAGCGTCACGGCGAGGCGATCGGCGATGTCAGGTCCGACCGGACGGGAGCTCAGGAACGATTCACCGAGATCGAAGCGGAGCAGCTGACCCGCCCAGGTGGTGAACTGCTGCAGCAGGGGCTGGTCCGAGCCGACCTGGGCGCGCGCGGCGGCGATCTGCTCGGGGGTGGCGTTCACCGAGAGCAGCGCGTTGGCCGGGTCGCCGGGGAGAAGGCGCAGCAGCACGAAGATCGCGACCATCGCGACGACGAGCGACACCGCGAGGAACGCGAGGCGGCGCAGGAGGTAGGCGAGCATGGCTTCTCAGGATGACGTGGGGGATGCCGACGCGCGGCATCCCCCACGCACGTCAGGACTTGACGATGTCGTAGGCGAAGAACTGCGAGTTCAGGCCGTTGACCGGGTACCCGCTGAGGTCGCTCGAGGCGACCACGATCTGCGGGTACAGGTACAACCATACGCTCGCGGCATCGGCGGCGATCTTCTCGTTGACCTTCTTGAGAAGAGCGGTCTGCTCGTCGGTCGTCGCGGCCTGCTCGGCGTCGGCGACCCACTGCTGCACGTCGGCGTCGTCGTAGCCCCAGTAGAAGTCGGGGTTGCCGTACCAGACCACGTCGCGGTCGTTCACGTGCTCCTGCAGCGTGGCCTCGAAGTCCTGCTCCTTGAAGACCTTCGTGTACCACTCGTCGGCGCTGATCGTGTTGATCTCGACCGTGATGCCGACCTCGGCGAGCTGCGACTGCAGGAACTCCGCCACCGCGGGGTGAGGGTCGTAGCTCGGGGTGTCGAGCGTGAACGTGAAACCGTCGGCGTAGCCCGCCTCCGCGAGCAGCTTCTTCGAGAGGTCGACGTCGTAGGGGTTGACCTGCGTGAGGTCCTCGTACCAGGGATCGGTGGGCGGCACCATCGAGCCGATCAGCGTGCCGTAGTCACCCCAGATCGATTCGAGCAGCTTCTTCGTGTCGATCGCGGAGTAGACCGCCTTGCGCACGCGTGTGTCGTCGAAGGGCGCGACGCGGTCGTTGAAGGCGAGCAGCTCCTTCGTGGTGGAGGTGCCCTCGCTCACGACATAGTCGTCGGAGTCGAACTGCGTCAGCGAGTCCGGGTTCTGCACGCTGGTGATGACGTCGATCTCACCCGTGAGGAGCGCGTTGTTCTCGGCCGTCGCGTCGGTGAAGTACGTGTAGACGACCTCGCCGTTCTTGGCGGGCTCGCCCCAGTAGTCGTCCCAGCGCTGGAGGGTGAGTGTCGAGCCCTTCTTCCACTCGTCGAGCGTGTAGGGGCCGGTGCCGTCCTCCGTGCTCGTGATGTCGCCGGCCTCGTCGTTCACGATCCAGACGTAGCTGAGGTTGTACAGGAACGAGATCGACCGCTGCGACAGCGTGAACACGACGGTGCTGTCGTCGGGGGTGGCGATGTCGGCGATCGTCGTGAAGCTCGACTTGCGGGCCGACACGGAATCTTCGGCGGTGACGGCCTCGATGCTCGACTTCACGTCGGCGGAGGTGAGCGGGTCGCCCGAGTGGAAGGTCACGTCGTCGCGGAGCGTGATCGTGTAGGTCAGGCCGTCGTCGGACACCTGGGCGTCTTCGGCGAGAAGAGGTTCGACCTCACCGTCATCCGTCAGCCGGTACAGCCCCTCGTACACGTTGCCGGTCAGCGCCTCGGTCACGCCCTGCCCGCCGCCCTGCGTGTTGCTCAGGTTGGTCGGCTCGTACAGCGACCCGATGAAGATCGTGGCGTCTTCGCTCGCGGTGGCGTCGTCGCTCGTGCCCGACGCGCAGCCGGCCACGAGCGCGAGCGTGGCGACGGCGCCGAGCGCGCCGAGGATGCGGGTTCTTCTCATGAGTGCTCCAGGGTGAGAGTGTGCGGCGTCACGCCGCGTAGATGTCGAAGCCGTCGCGGAAAACGACGTTCTTCTCGCCTGCTCGGATGGGCAGGGGGAAGCGGTTGGATGCCGGCGGCAGCGGGCAGTTGTACTGGGCGCTGAAACCGCACGGCGGCACGAACGCGCGGTTGAAGTCGAGGACCACCGAGCCCTCGTCATCCCGCAGCTGCACGAACAGGAAGCGTCCGGATCCGTAGGTCTCCGCGCCGTTCGTCTCGTCGCCGAAGACGAGCAGCAGCGTGCCGCCGTCGTCGAACGCGGCCAGGGTGTACTCCTGGCCCGCGAGCTCGAGGCGGATGTCGCCCGGCACGACCAGGTCGCGGGTGCCACCGTTGTCGCGGATGTGCTCGAACGACACGCGGCGGTCGCCGGCGACCGGGGTGAAGTGCCCTTCGAGCACCCAGGCCGGGTCGTACTCGTAGGTGTCGATGCGGTCGAAGGCGCGGATGGCGGGGGCATCCGCGTCCCAGACGCGCAGCCCATGCTCGGCCTCACCGGTCTCGATGTTCGTGCGCTCGATCGGTGTCACCGTGACCGTGTCGGCCGCGGCGCGCTGTTCGGCCTCGAGGTCGGGGCGCTCGCCGGTCCAACGGGTCTCGATCAGGGCGAGGTTCCCGGTCGCCGAGGTGACGGCGGCGCGGCGCTCGGCCTGCCAGTGGGTGTGTTCTTCGCGTTCAGGCATCACTTTCAATTCTCTTGCATGGAGAAGGCGGCGGGGTCGGCCTCGTCACCCGGGGTAACGCTGGGGGACGCACTCTCCATTCCGAGGAGTCCTGTACGGGTATCTGCCGTACACTCTCCTCATGAGTACTTCCACCACGCCGCTGAAGAGCGCCCGCCTGGAATTCCGAGTCACGGCCGACCAGAAGGAGACGATCGAAGAGGCAGCCGCTATCGAGGGCCGCACTGTGACGGACTTCTCGGCATCGGTGCTGGTGGAGCGGGCGCAGGAGGTCATCGAACGCGAACGTCGATTGCGCGTCGATGCTGTCCGGTTCGATGCCTTCATCGAGGTCATGGAACGCCCGCCTCGCACTGTCGAGGGTCTGCGAGAGCTATTGAGACGGGAATCCGTCTTCGTTGACTGAGTTCCGCACCCCGCGGCCTCTCGCGGCCGGCGACAAGCTGTCCGATTTCCGCTGTGGGGAGGAGAGTCTCGACAGCTGGTTGCGAGGACGGGCCCGCTCGAACGAGAAGAGCGGTGCTTCCCGCACGATGGTCTCGGTGACGCGGGAGGGGAAGGTCGCGGGGTACTACTGCCTCTCGTCGAGTGCGCTGGACCGTGGCGACGGACCTCCGCACCTCGCGGTCGGAATGCCCGTCTCCGTTCCCATGGTGCGGCTCGGGCGTCTCACCGTCGACCGCGAGTACGCAGGACGCGGCCTCGGCTTCTCCCTCCTGCAGCACGCGACCATGCGTGCGCTCGAAGCCGCAGACGCCATCGGAGTGCGTGCCATCCTGGTGCACGCGATCAACGATGAGGTCGTGCCGTTCTACGAGCGCTTCGGTTTCGAACGGTTCCCCGGAGCGCAGCGCTCGCTGTTCCTCCTCGCCCAGGATGCCGGGGCGACGCTGTCGACGTGACCGACCTCGGACGCTCACACCGTCGAGCATCGCCTTCGACGCGCGCGTCTCGGCGCGCTAGAGCTCCGTCGTCGGGTCGGATCAGTTCCTGGCGGCGATCTCGGCGTGCACCGCGCGCCGGAGCCACTCGGCGTAGCGCTCACTCGTCCACCCCGACTGCGTGACCAGCTGCTGGTAGCTCTCGGGGGAGAGCAGGAATGACAGGGCATCGGCGACTGCGGAGTCGTCGATGCCCGGTGAGGCGAGGTCGCGGCGTCGCAGTTCCGAAACGAGCCCCCGGTAGTCCGCGCTGCGGTGCTCGAGGATCCGGCGGAGCGCCTCATCGACGACGGGATCCGACAGCGCAGCGCCCAGCAGCACCGTCCACAAGCCGTGCCCGCGCGCGTTCGCGGTCGTGATCTGCGTCAGCACGGTATCGAGGAAGATGTCGTCCGGCAGGTCCAAGAGTCCGTTCGCGACTTCGGTGTCGGCGAGCGTCTCCGCTCCTTCCGAGCCGGAGAAGGTGACCTCGAAAGCGGCGATGAGCAGCTCGGCTTTCGATGCCGTCGTCTTCACGGTCTCGGCCGAGACCCCTGCCTCACGAGCGATCGCGGCGATCGTGGTCGCCTGGTAGCCCTGCGTGGCGAACAGGCGGGCGGATGCGGAGACGATGCGCTCGCGGGTCTCCAGCGCCTGGCGTGCGCGCAACTCGGATCGATAGGCGCGGGGAGCGATCTCAACCATTGACTTTCCTGTCGGTGTTATGAATACTACGACGGTACATTCAATCTTAGCGAAAGGGCTCGGCATGTCCAGCTATCTCCTCACCTGCACACCGGCTCACGGTCATGTCCTGTCGCTGTTGCAGGTCGCGCGCCACCTCCTCTCCCGCGGTCACGAGGTGAGCTTTCTCACGAGCAGCCGCTACGCCGAGCGGGTGGCCGATGCAGGCGCACGCTTCCTCGCTCTGCCTGCCGAGGCGGACGTCGACCTCGACGACGCCGACGGGTCGTTCCCGGAGCGCGCGGGACTCACCGGCCCCGCCGCGCTGCGGTTCGACATGAGCACTCTCTTCGTGCGTCCTGGCGCGGCGCAGCTCGCTGCCGTCCGGGCCGAGCTCGACGCCCACCCGGTCGATGCCGTCCTCACGGAGCCGCTCTTCGTCGGGGGTGCTCTCCTGCAGCTGATGCCCGTCCACGAACGGCCGCCGGTCGTCGTCCTCGGCATCTTCCCGCTCGGAGTGCGCAGCAGGGAAACGGCGCCGTTCGGTCTCGGGGCCGCGCCCATCCCGGGGCCGTTCGGTCGCCTCCGCAACGCCGCCCTGCGTGTGATCGCCGAGAGAGCGATCTTCGGGGGCGTGCAGAAGGAGGCCGACGAGATGGCGCGCCGCACGGTCGGCCGTGAGCTCGGCGGTTTCGTGCTCGACTGGGCCGGCCGCGCAGACGCCTACGTGCAGTTCACCGTGCCCGAGTTCGAGTACCCGCGCACCGACCTGCCCGCGACCGTGCACTTTGCGGGACCGTTGCCGGCCGTGACGTCGACGGCGGGCGTGCCGGAGTGGTGGCCCGATCTCGATGGATCCCGTCCCGTGGTGCATGTCACGCAGGGCACGATCGCCAACTCCGACTTCGGGCAGCTCGTCCTCCCGACGATCACGGCGCTCGCGGGCTCCGATGTCCTCGTGGTGGTGACCACGGGCGGACGACCGGTCGACGCCCTGGGGATCACGCTGCCGGACAATGTGCGCGTGGCGGAATATCTGCCGTACGACCGCCTGCTCCCGCTGGTCGACGTGCTGGTCACCAACGGTGGCTACGGCGGCGTCCAGCAGGCGCTCGCGCACGGGATCCCGCTCGTGGTCGCGGGCCAGACCGAAGACAAGGTCGAGGTGTCGGCGCGCGTCGGGTGGTCGGGTGCCGGGGTGAACCTGCGCACGACCACCGCGACGCCGGTTCAGGTCTCCC
>NZ_JRKC01000019.1:0-57465 GCF_000800925.1 Microbacterium sp. ZOR0019
CAGCCGTTGGATCGGCTCGACCTCCCCTGACCCGCAGCCGCCACGGACGAGGGGACGATCCGTGACGCCGAGAGTTCTGCACGGCTCACGGGATCGATCGGCTTCCCCCAGGTGCCGAGTCCTCCCGTGACGGACGTGATTCTCGGTGCCGCCTCGCACCTAGCGTCGGAGCTCCAACGAGAAGGAGTTCCCATGTCTGTCTTCACCGTCGACACCGAAGCCGTCCACGCTGCGCACGGCGCCGTCAGGGCCACCATCGAGCGCCTGCAGAGCGAATCGGCGACTCTCATGGCGCAGCTCCGTCAGCTGCAGACATCCTGGGTCGGAAGCGCCTCCAACGCATTCCAGGGCTGTGCAGAGCAGTGGCAGGGAGCCCAGCTGCATGTGGAGCAGGCCCTCGACTCGATCGGCACCTCGCTCGGATCGGCCGCCTCCCAGTACGCCGATGCCGACCAGTACTCGGCGAGCCTGTTCCGCTGAGACTGGTTCCCGAGAATGCAGAACGCCCCCGGCCGAAGCCGGGGGCGTTCTGTCAGGAAGGATGGATCAGAAGTCCATGCCACCCGACGGGTCAGCCATCGGAGCAGCTGCCTTCTCGGGCTTGTCGGCCACGACGACCTCGGTCGTGAGGAACAGAGCCGCGATCGATGCCGCGTTCTGCAGCGCCGAGCGGGTGACCTTGGCCGGGTCGATGATGCCGGCGCCGAACATGTCGACGTACTCGCCCGTCGCCGCGTTCAGACCCTGGCCCGCGGGGAGCTCAGCGACCTTGTTGGCGACGACACCGGCCTCGAGACCGGCGTTCAGCGCGATCTGCTTCAGCGGAGCCTGGATGGCGACGCGGACGATGTTCGCGCCGGTCGACTCGTCGCCCGTGAGCGAGAGGGCGTCGAGCGCCTTCGTGCCGGACTGGATCAGCGCGACGCCACCACCAGGGACGATGCCCTCCTCGACGGCCGCCTTCGCGTTGCGGACGGCGTCTTCGATGCGGTGCTTGCGCTCCTTGAGCTCGACCTCGGTCGCTGCACCCGCCTTGATGACGGCGACGCCACCGGCGAGCTTGGCCAGGCGCTCCTGGAGCTTCTCACGGTCGTAGTCGCTGTCGGTGTTCTCGATCTCGCGACGGATCTGCGTGACGCGACCCTCGATCTGGTCGGCCTCGCCGGCACCCTCGACGATCGTGGTCTCGTCCTTGGTGACGATGACCTTGCGCGCACGGCCCAGCAGGTCGAGCGTGGCGTTCTCCAGCTTGAGGCCGACCTCTTCGGTGATGACCTGACCACCGGTGAGGATCGCGATGTCCTGCAGCTGCGCCTTGCGACGGTCGCCGAAGCCGGGAGCCTTGACGGCGACCGACTTGAAGATGCCCTTGAGCTTGTTCAGCACGAGCGTCGCGAGAGCCTCGCCCTCGACGTCCTCGGCGATGATGACGAGCTCCTTGCCGTCCTGGATCACCTTGTCGACGATGGGCAGGAGGTCCTTGATGTTGGAGACCTTCTGGTTCGCGATGAGGATGTACGGGTCCTCGAAGACAGCCTCCTGGCGCTCCGGGTCCGTGACGAAGTACGGGTTCAGGTAGCCCTTGTCGAAGCGCATACCCTCGGTGAGCTCGAGCTCGGTGCCGAACGTCTGCGACTCCTCGACGGTGACGACGCCTTCCTTGCCGACCTTGTCGATCGCCTCGGCGATGAGCTCGCCGATCGCGGGGTCCGCAGCGGAGATGGAAGCCGTGGCCGCGATCTGCTCCTTCGAGTCGATCTCCTTGGCGGTCGAGAGCAGCTCCTCGGTGATCGCTGCGACGGCCTTCTCGATGCCGCGCTTGAGCGAGATGGGGTCGGCGCCGGCCGCGACGTTGCGCAGACCTTCACGGACCAGAGCCTGAGCGAGGACCGTGGCGGTGGTGGTGCCGTCACCCGCGACGTCGTCGGTCTTCTTGGCGACCTCCTTGACGAGCTCCGCGCCGATCTTCTCGTACGGGTCGTCCAGCTCGATCTCCTTGGCGATGGAGACACCGTCGTTCGTGATCGTGGGGGCGCCCCACTTCTTCTCGAGGACGACGTTGCGACCGCGCGGGCCGAGGGTCACCTTGACCGCGTCGGCGAGGATGTTCAGGCCGCGCTCGAGGCCGCGGCGGGCCTCCTCATCGAAAGCAATGATCTTTGCCATGAGTTTTTTCGTCCCTCCTGGACGTAGACGTTGGGTTTAGCACTCAGAGTGAGAGAGTGCTAACGCCATTCTGGCACTCGACACCTTCGAGTGCAAGCCGCCGGGCGCGGGTCACCTCCGGAGGTCAGGAGGCGGGCTCGTCGGCGGGCGTCTCCGGCGCGGAGGGCGATCGATCGAGACCGATCACCACGGTGAACTGCTTCTCCCCGTCTTCGGTCTGACCGGAGTAGTAGTCGCTCTGCTGGACCTGTGCGCCACCGAGGAGGTTGGCCAATCCGATCGCGGCCTCCTCATCCTCTTCGTTGACGTAGAAGACGGTCGTCTCGGCGAAATCCTGGCTGGAGCTGTCGCCGGCGAAGACGTCGTCGGCCGCCCAGCCGTTGTTGATCAGGGTGTCGCGCATCTGCGTGTCGAGGCCCTCGTCCGGCGTCCCGTTCAGGACCATCACGGAGATGGTCGGGTCGACGATCCCCGTGTCGACCGGCGACGGGACCACGGACGGCGCGGCCTCGGGAAACAGCGAGACCCGCCCCATCACGACGAGCGAGCCGAAGATGCCGGCGATGATGAGGATGAGCGCGGCGACGAAAGACCACAGCAGCACGACCCAGCCGTTCATGCCGGGCGCTTCGGCGCGGTGCGCTCCCACGCGTCCGGAGGAACGGGGAACGTCATCGAAACGATCGCGGGAGGGCTTTGACACCCCTCGATGCTAGCGGCAGGTTCCTGTCAATCGGTTCTGCGGCGAGGCGACGACGCCCCCACGATTCGGGCAGGACCGCTCAGCCGACGAAACCGGGGGTGCGTGCGCGACGCCGTGCCGCTCGCGAATCGCGGAGGCGACGGAGCCTGCGCACCAGCATCGGGTCGTATTCCAGCGCGACCTCCGAATCGATCAGACGTCCGAGGAGCTGGTAGTAGCGCGCGGCGCTCATCCCCAGCTGCGTGCGGATGACCTCTTCTTTCGCCCCGTCATGTCGGGGCCAGGTCCCTTCCAGGGCGAGGATCGCGCGATCGCGCTCCGTGAGGTCTCCGATCATGGGTACAGGTTAGGGCGCGTTCGCAGGCAGAGCCGCTCGCCACTCCCACCAGCGCCCGAGCGGATCCGCGGCGGCGCGCACTCGACCGTCCAGCGCGACCACGAAACCCGGCCAGTCGTCTGCATCGACCGGCGGCTCCCAGACGTCGAGCACACCCGGCGGATCGATCGTGATCCAGCGCGCGTCCAGGCCGTCGATGGTCGCGACGAGCGCGTTCCGGGACGCCCGCGGGATGTGCACGAGCACCCCCGGCGTCGTGATGACGAGGGTGGCGTCGTGCGGGGCGGACGCGGCGAGCGCCTCGATGGACGCCAGCGCATCTCCGGCGACGAGCCTCGGAGGATCGACCGCGACGATGTCGAGGGCAGCGGCGATGCGCTCATCGCGTCCCGTCTCGCCCGGCCACACGAGCCCACGCAACCAGCGACGGTCGCGCTCATCCGCCGCGTCGAGCGGAGCCAAGTCGATTCCGGCACGCCAGATCACCTCCGGCATACGCAGGGGCGGCAGAGGCCCGGACGCCCGGGTCTCCAACACGACCGACGACGGCCCGTCCACCGGATCCAGTGCGACACGCAGCTCCCCGTCCTCCCCGGCGACCCGGTACGAGTATCGATCCGGGTAGAGGCAGAGTCCGGCCGCAGCGCCGACCTCGAGCAGTGCCAGCGGGCCGGGTATCTCGGAGAGCACGGGAAGGAGAGCCGCGAGCCGGAGCGGCTCGTTTGTCTGCAGCGACCGCCGCGCGCACTCGGCGACGATCTCGTCCGCATGCTCCAGAACGAAATCACGCCATTGCGGGTATCCGGCCAGCGGTGCGCCGAGGAGCCGCGTGACGGCGAACACCAGCGGAGGCTGCCTCCTCGTCTCCGGGATGCGACGGAGGACCGCCGCCACCGCATCGTCGTCCGCCACTCCGCTCGCCCATTCGACATAGAGGGCACTACGACCCGGCGCCTCGTCACGAGCGAAGCGCACATACCGCTCCTGGACAGCATCCGTCATCCGTCCATTCTGACGCGAAGCACCCGAGTGGCCGTTGCAGGAGGGAGAATGGAGGCGACTCAGGAGGACACATGTCGTACAGCGTGGACAAGACCGAAGACGAATGGCGCGAGGAGCTCGGCGATGAGCGATACGCCGTACTGAGGAAGGCCGCCACCGAGCGCGCGTGGACGGGTGAACTTCTCGACGAGGAACGCGCGGGCCTCTACACCTGCGGTGCCTGCAACGCCGAGCTGTTCAAGAGCGGGACCAAATTCGACTCCGGCTGCGGGTGGCCGAGCTTCTACGAGTCGATCCGTCCCGACGCGGTGGAGCTCCTCGAGGACGACAGCCTGGGCATGGTGCGCACCGAAGTCCGCTGCGCCAACTGCGGCTCGCACCTCGGCCACGTCTTCCCCGACGGGTTCGGCACGCCGACCGGCGACCGCTACTGCATGAACTCGATCGCGATGAACTTCACCCCCGACGCCTCGTGAGCGCCCTGGACGCCGTTCGCGCGCGTCAATCCTGGTCGAAGGTCGAGGACACGGCCCCGGGCCGCGAGGAGTTGCTGACCTTCGTGGCCGCAGCCGGTCGCGTCGCCGATCATTCTTCGCTGCGCCCCTGGCGGCTCATCGAGCTACGCGGCACGGACCGCGAAGCGCTCGGCGCTGCGATCGCGAAAGCCCAGGGGGACTCCTCTCCTTCCACCAAGCCGCTGCGCGCTCCCCTGCTGATCGCCGTCGTCGCGAGCTACCGCAAGAGCGAGAAGGTGCCGCGCTGGGAGCAGGAGGCCGTCGCCTCCGGCGTCGCGCACATGCTGAGCCTGCTGCTCGATGAGGCCGGCTGGGGCGTGATCTGGCGGACGGGTCACTACACCCGCGCCAAGGCGGTGGCGAAGGTGCATGGTCTCGGTAAGGACGAAGAACTTCTGGGCTGGCTCTACGTGGGCGGCAAGCCGGAGGGGAAGAAAGCGGGACGCCGCAAGATGGTCGATGCGCGGAAGCTGCTCACACGCATGCCCGCGCCGGGCTCGGCCTCCCCGAAGAAGTCGAGCAAGAAGAAGAAGGCCGAGAAGAAGAAGTAGCGCTTCAGCGGCGCCAAAGGCGCGGGACCGCGACGAGTACCGATGCGACCGCGACGGTGACCATCGCGATGACCTGCCAGAGGGCGGGCCCTGCCGCAGCCGGCCAGATCAGGTCGATCGCGACCGAGGTCAGAAGCTGCCCGAGCACGGACCCCAGCCCCATCAGGAGCACTCCGGTGTGCCCGACGATGAACGCCCCGAGGAGGATGTAGCCGGCGCCGAGGAACCCGCCCAGATACAGCCACGGCTCGGTGGGGAGGGCATCGGGCATCCCCCGGAACGCGATGCTCGCTCCGGCCGCGAGCATCAGTACGACCGTTCCCGTGATGAAACTCATCAGAGTCGCCGCGAGCGGCGAGCGCACGCGCTGGGCGAGGCGTCCGTTGGTGGCCGCCTGCCATGCGATGCCGACGCCCGCGGCGAACGGCAGCAGCAGCATCCACAGCGGAGCGGCCGCGAGCACGTCCCCGGACAGGGAGATTCCGACGGCGGCGAGCGCGAGCACCCCACCGGCGACGCGTCCCGGCGTGACCGCCACGACACCGGCCGGCCCGAAGCCGATCCGATCGAGCACGAGTCCGTGCAGTGTCTGGCCCGCGACGACGCCGACGCTGAACAGGGAGACCCCCAGCACGCCGGCCGTCAGCCCCTGCGTCGAAACCGTGAGCGCTCCGCACGCGCCGCCCAGCAGCATCCAGAACGGGATGGTGTTCTCACGGATCCCGCGCCACAGACGCCCGACACCACGACGGGCGGACGGGATGCAGGAGATCACCGCGACGAGAGCCAGCAGGCCCACCGAGAACGAGAGGAGACCGGCGACGATGCCGTCGTCGACGCGCACCCCCAGTACACCGTTGATCCGCGCCTGGACGGCTGTCATGACCCCGATCGCGACGGCCCCGCCGAGTGCCAGAGGAGCGGGGAGGCGGGGTTCTGACACCCGTCGACCCTACCCGAGCACGCATGCGCTCCCGAACGCCTGCGCGATGTCGGAGCTCGGGTCTACTCTGGCGGCATGTGCGCGAGCTATGGTCTCGATCCCCGGTTCACTGACGACGCCTATCGGGATGCCCTCGATGCCGACGTCCTCGAAGGGCTCCGCTCGTGGGCAGCGGGCAACGACGGCGAGATTCTGCGCCCCACGGGAAAGAACCTGCGCAACCTGAACCCGATCATCACCGACCCCTCCACTGTGCAACTCGCCTGGTGGGGGTATCTGGTCAACGGCGCGCCCGCGAGCTTCGCGTCGATCAACACCCGATCGGAACGACTCGCCACTGCCAAGGGGGCACTCCCCGATCGCGCGATCGTGCCGGTCTCGTTCTGGCGAGAGATGGCCAAGCCGTCCCGCATCTGGCACCACTTCACCGCACCCGATGACGGTCTCCTCGGGCTGGCAGCGGTCACTCGGCCCGGACGCACCGCCGACGGTGTCGACTACACCTGCTACAGCATCGTGATGCAACCCGCTGCGGGGCATCTGGCGCACATCCACGACCGGATGCCCTTGCTCATCAATCCGGGTTTCGCCGAAGAATGGCTCACGACGCCGAACGCACCCGGGGAGTTGATCAACGCGGCCGTCGCGGCTGCCGCTCCGATCAATGACCGGATCCGTGTGGAACCGGCCGACCGACGATCCTCGTGATCTGACCGCCACGGTGACGAACAGGTGAACTCTTCCGGCACCGGTTGCGCATGATATCGACAGGCGTCAATATAGACACATGTCGATTCAAGAGGGCCCCGTCGCCACTCACGCCATCGGGCTGGAAGCAGCCTCTTCCGTTGCCGCGACGTTGAAGGCTCTGTCGGATCCGCTGCGGCTGCGGATGCTGTCGGCCATCGCGTCCGACCCGCGCGGGGAGTCGTGTGTCTGCGATCTCGCCGAGCTCGCCGAGGTCTCGCAACCGACGGTTTCCCACCACCTCAAGGTGCTCAAGGACGTCGATGTCCTCACCTCCGAGCGGCGAGGAACCTGGGTCTGGTATCGGATCACCCCGAACCGCCGCAGCGCGGTCACCGCTCTGCTGGAGTCGTTCGCGCCCGCGACGCTCGCACCGGGGGGTGTCACCGGCGACCACGATCACCCGCGACCGGACTTCGACGCCCGCGTGACCCGTCTCGCGGACGAGCTCGCGGCGGAAATCCCCGACCTCGACCCCGACGTGGTGCTCACCATCGTCCGAGAGTCGTACACCGCGCTCGCGCGCACCGCCAGGGTCACTTCCTCCCTCGTTCCTCTGACCGAGCGCTTCGCGCGTCAGCGACTCGCGGACCTCACTCGTGACCGCGATGCGTCCGTCCCCCAGGTGCTCTTCGTCTGCGTCGCCAACGCCGGACGCTCGCAGCTCGCCGCCGCGCTCGTCAACACGCTCGCCGCCGGCAAGGTCGTCGCACGCTCGGCAGGATCCGCTCCCGCGGACATCATCCACCCGCACGTCCGCTCGATCCTCGCCGAGATCGAAGGCGACCGGGCTGCCGAGCGCTACCCGAAGCCGCTCACCGACGACGCCGTTCGCGCGGCCGACATCGTCATCACGATGGGCTGCGGCGACGTCTGCCCGATCATCCCCGGCGTGCGCTACGACGACTGGGCCGTCGGTGATCCCGCCCTCGCGTCGCGGGAGGGCGTCGAAGCCATCCGCGACGACATCGCCGCCCGCGTGCGCGCGCTCGTCGACGACCTTCTCTCTTGACCACCCCTCGCACCAGGAGCAACCATGACTGACACGACCACCGCCAAGCCCTCCGTCCTCTTCGTCTGCGTGCACAACGCCGGACGCTCGCAGATGGCCGCCGGGTTCCTCCGCGACATCGCCGGCGACCGCATCGAGGTCCGATCGGCCGGCTCCATGCCGGCACAGCAGATCAACCCGATCGCCGTCGAGGCCATGAGCGAGCTCGGCATCGACATCACCGCTGAGCAGCCCAAGGTACTGACGACCGAGGCCGTACAGGCGTCCGACGTCGTGATCACGATGGGGTGCGGCGACGCCTGCCCGTTCTTCCCCGGCAAGCGCTACGAGGACTGGAAGCTCGACGACCCGGCGGGCCAGGGCATCGATGCTGTCCGTCCGATCCGCGACGACATCCGCGCGCGCATCGAGCAGCTGGTGAACGAACTGGTCTAGGCGAGGCCCGAGCCCGGGATGTCCTCCGCGGGGAGGACGTCCGGAACAGAAGACGGTACCTGGGGCGGATGCGGAGTCCGGAGGATGCTCCGTAGCGTGGATGACATGATCACAGCAGAAGGCCTCACGAAGAGGTTCGGAGACAAGACCGCCGTCGACGACGTGTCGTTCACCGTCAAGCCGGGCAGCGTCACCGGGTTCCTCGGACCGAACGGCGCGGGCAAGTCCACCACCATGCGGATGATCGTCGGGCTGGATCGCCCGACCTCCGGCCGCGCCGCCGTCGCCGGTCGTGAGTACCGCAAGTTGCGCGCTCCCCTCACCGAGGTCGGCGTGCTGCTCGACGCGAAGGCCGTGCACACCGGGCGCACCGCGCGCAATCACCTTCGCGCGATGGCGGCGACCCACGGCATCCCTTCCTCGCGGGTGGACGAGGTGATCGACCTCGCGGGTATCGGCTCCGTCGCCCGTAAGCGGGCGGGCAAGTTCTCCCTCGGGATGGGACAGCGCCTCGGCATCGCCTCGGCGCTGCTCGGCGACCCGCACACGCTGATCCTCGACGAGCCCGTCAACGGCCTCGACCCGGAGGGTGTCCGCTGGGTGCGCCAGTTCGTCCGGCATGCGGCTTCCGAAGGGCGCACCGTGCTGCTCTCGAGTCACTTGATGAGCGAGATGGCGCAGACGGCGGATCACGTCATCGTCATGGGTCGCGGTCGGGTGCTCGCGGATGCGGCCCTGGCCGACCTCGTGCGTTCCTGGACCAGGAACACCGTGCGGGTTCGCACGCCCCGACCGGCTGACCTGGCCGCGGCCGTGGGCGGCCCGGATGTGGAGATCGTGAGCTCCGCTCCTGATCTGCTCGACATCGTGGGACTGCCCGCCGCACGCATCGGCGACCTGGCCGCCGATCGTGGCATCCCGCTACACGAACTCACCCCCACCACCGGTTCGCTCGAAGACGCGTACCTCGCCCTCACCGGCGACTCCGTCGAGTACCGCACCAAGGAGATCTCATGACCACGACACAGGCACCCGCTCCCACGCGGCCGCGCGTCGACACCGGTCGACGCCTGACGTTCGTGCGCGCACTGCGCGGCGAGTGGATCAAGCTCGCCACCCTGCGCTCCACCTGGTGGTCCATCGGGATCGCCGCAGCTCTCACCATCGGGATCGCCGTGCTCATCGCACAGGCGGTCGACATGCCGGGCTTCGAGCCGATCCAGGCCGTCATCATGCCGATCCAGTTCACCATGTTGCTCGCCGGCATCATCGGCGCGATCTCGGTCACCGGGGAGTACTCCACCGGCATGATCCGCTCGACCCTGACGGCCAACCCGATCCGCGGATCCGTGCTGGCGGCGAAGTCGATCGTGCTCGCCGTGTTCCTGTTCCTGTCGTCGCTGATCATCTTCGCCCTCGCGGCCGCCGCGGTCTCTCTCGTCGTGGCACCGCGTGACCAGAGCATCGATTGGTCAGACCCATCGATGTCGCTGCTCCCGATCGTCGTGGCCTCGCTCTCGATGGCGGTCTTCGCCCTGATCGGTGTGTCGTTCGGATTCATCCTGCGCTCCGGCGCGGGTGCGATCGCCGCGACCGTCGGTGTGCTGTTCGTACTGCCGATCGTGGCGAGCTTCTTCACCTTCGCCGGCGAGACCTGGGCATGGCTCGTCGATGCCGCGAACTACCTCCCGGTGGCAGCCGCGCAGAGCGCCATCCTGCCCAGTGATGGCGCCCCGCTCGATACTCCTGTGGCCTTCCTGACGCTGGCCTGCTGGGTCGCCGGCGGCGCCCTCGTGGCCTGGGCGGTTCTGCGCACCCGCGACGCGTAGAGTCGGGTCCGTGAGGAGAACGCGAAGCCGCAGCGACTCGGTCCGTGAGGACGAGGAGCTGCGGCTTCCGCGTGCGCCCGGGCTCTTCCGGCGCTTCTGGGCGCGGCACCCGGTGCTCGCCGATGTGCTGCTCGCGCTTCTCTGCCTCCTCCTCTCGCTCGTCCCCGCCGGGCGACTCCTGGACGATTCGATCCCCGAGGCGACCGCCATCGCGATCAACATCGCCACGCTGTCGATGGTGGTCCTCGCCTGCAGTACCCTGCTCTGGCGGCGCCGGGCGCCGCTGGCCCCCTTCGTCGCGTCGGTGGTCCTGGGCACCGTGGGCCTGTTCACGGGGCTGTCCGGCGGGCTGATCCTTCTGCTCGTCGCCTGCTACGGTCTGGCGGTCTACCGCTCCTCCCGCGCGGCCTGGACCTGGTACGGAATCGGCGCCGCGTGGTTCGTCGGCCTCACCACTCTGCTCATGCTCTCGGGCGGAGTCGTGCTCCAGAGCGGGCTCGACACCGCCCTCAGCTACATCGTGCTCGGCTTGATCGGCACGCTCATCGGCGTCAACGTCGGAGGACGCAAGCGCTACCTCTCCGCCGTCATCGATCGCTCCCGACAGCTCCTCGTCGAACGCGACCAGCAGGCCAAGTTGGCGGCCGCCTCCGAGCGCGCACGCATCGCACGCGAGATGCATGACATCGTGTCGCATTCGCTGACCGTGATCGTGGCGCTCTCCGAGGGCGGCGCGGCGACGTCGGACCGCGAGCAGGCGCGCAAGGCCGCGCTCTCGACGGCGGACACCGCTCGTGCCGCGCTCACCGAGATGCGGTCGATGTTGGGCGTCCTGCGTGGCGACGATTCACCGCTGCCTCTCGCGCCGCTGCAGCCGGTACCGCCCCGGGACACCGTCGAAGCCGCGCAACGCGCCGGCTTTCCGGCCACGCTCACCGTGGTGGGGCAGCCCGATGTCTCCCCCGCGGTCGCACACGCGATCGGTCGCATCGTCCAGGAGGGCGTGACCAACGCGATGCGCCATGCACCGACCGCGTCGGCGATCACCGTACGCCTGGACTATGGACCGGACACGGCGACGATCGAGATCGTGAACGACGGCGTCACGGGCGAGGTCGGAACCGCCGGTTTCGGTGTCCGCGGACTGTCCGAACGTGCGGCCCACGTGCACGGCACGCTGCAATCGGGGCCGGCCGGTGAAGGACAGTGGGTGCTGCAGGCTGTGCTACCGACAGGGGGAAGCGCTCCCGGCGCCGGGAGCGAGTCGATGGAGGGCGACAGATGACAGACGCGATCAGAGTGCTCCTGGTGGACGATCAGGAGCTCATCCGAGTCGGGTTCCGCATGGTTCTCGAAGCCGAGGGCGACATCGTCGTGGTCGGTGAGGCCGCCGACGGGAGAGCCGCGATCATGCAGAGCAGGAGCCTCGCCCCCGACCTCGTGCTGATGGACATCCGCATGCCGGAACTGGATGGCATCGCGGCCACCGAGACGATCGTGCGCGAACATCCGCAGACGAAAGTGCTCGTGCTGACCACCTTCGACCTCGACGAATACGCCTTCGGCGCCATCCGCGCGGGCGCGAGCGGCTTCCTGCTGAAGGATGCGCAGCGACAGGAGATGATCTCCGCGGTGCGCGCCGTGCACCGCGGAGATGCCGCCCTCTCACCGCGCGTCACACGGATGCTGCTCGAGCACGTGACGCCGCACCTGGGACCCTCCGCGGCCCCGGCGCCCGACGCGGCGGAGAGCGCCGCGCTCGCCTCCTTGACCGAACGAGAACGCGATGTGTTCCTGGCGATCGGACGCGGCCTCACCAATGCCGAGATCGCTCAGACGCTCTACGTGGGAGAGTCCACCGTGAAGACGCATGTCGGCCGGGTGCTGACCAAGCTCGCCGCCCGCGACCGCATCCACGCGGTGATCCTGGCCCATCGGCTCGGCCTCGTCGGCGACTAGCCGCCTCACATCACGCCTGGGCGGGACTCCACTCCGAGACCTGATCGAGCACGGCCACCTCTTCCGGGGAGAGTTCGAGGCGTGCTCCCGCGAGCAGGGCGGGCACCTGCTCGACCGAGCGGGCGCTGGCGATCGGTGCGACGACGGTGGGCTGCGCACGCAACCAGGCGAGCGAGGTCGCCGCGATCGACGCGCCGTGGGCGTCGCCGATCTCCTCCAGCGCGTCGATGATCCGCAGGCCGGCCTCGGTGGCGTACTTCGCGGCGCCCTGTGCGCGCGGAGAGGCCTGGCCCGCGGCATCCGTCGAACGGTATTTGCCGGTGAGGAACCCGCTCGCGAGAGAGTAGTACGGGACGAGCCCGAGCCCGAACTCCTCGGCGACCGGGATGATCGTCTCCTCGACCTCGTTGCGGTGCACGAGGTTGTAGTGCGGCTGTACGGCGACCGGCACGGCCGCTCCGGTGCGCCGGGCGATCTCGATCCATTCCCGGATCCGATCGGCCGAGTAGTTCGAGACGGCGACATGCCGCACCAGGCCATCCGCGACGAGCTGGCCGAACGCGGCGACGGTCTCCTCCAGCGGGACGGTCTCGTCATCGAAGTGCGCGTAATACAGATCGAGTTCGTCGACGCCCAGGCGCATCAGCGATGCCTCGGCCGCCTTGCGGATGTTGCCCGCGGACAGCCCTCGGAACTGCGGGTGCTGGCTGACCTTGGTCGCGACGACGATGCCGGCGGGCTTGCGGGAGGCCAACCATTCGCCGACGATGGTCTCGCTCTCCCCGCCCTCGTTGCCCGCCACCCAGGAGCTGTAGGAGTCGGCGGTGTCGATGAAGTCGCCGCCCCCGTCCACGAAGGCGTCGAGCACCGCGAAGGAGGTGTCGCGGTCGGCCGTCCAGCCGAACACATTGCCGCCGAGCGAGAGCGGGAGCACGTCAAGATCACTACTGCCGATACGAGTCATGTCGGTCATAACCGCCCGCGGTGCCTTGCGCATTCCCGCTCGCCTCCTCCTCCTCGAGCCGGACCTGCGACGGGCGCCCGACGAGACGCGGATCGGGAGCATGAGCGATCAGGGGGTCCTTGCCGGGGTAGTCGAATCGGGCGAGAACGCATCTCATGGCTTCGAGCCGCGCTCGCTTCTTGTCGTCCGAGGCGATGACGATCCACGGGGCGGCCGATGTGTCGGTGTGGATGAACATCGCCTCCTCTGCCGCCGTGTAGTCCGCCCACCGATCGACGCCGGCGAGATCCGTCGGACTCAGCTTCCACTGTGTGACCGGATCCGCGCTGCGTCGCTGGAACCGCCGCCTCTGCTCCGCCTCACCGACCGAGAACCAGAGCTTGACGAGACGGATGCCCGATCCCACGAGCATCCGCTCGAACGAGGGAGCCGTCTGCAGGAACTCCTCGTAGTCGGCGGACGAGCAGTAGCCCATCACCCGCTCGACCCCGGCACGGTTGTACCAGGAGCGGTCCATCAGCACGATCTCGCCGCCGGACGGCAGGTGTGCGACATAGCGCTGGAAGTACCACTGGGTGCGCTCGGCATCCGTGGGCTTGTCGAGAGCGACGACCCGCGTCCCGCGCGGATTGAGGTGTTCCATGAAGCGCGTGATCGCGCCTCCCTTGCCTGCCGCATCCCGCCCTTCGAACAGGACGAGCACACGTTCGGAAGCGCTCTTGACATGGCATTGGAGTTTGAGGAGTTCGATCTGGAGCAGTCGCTTCTCGCGTTCGTATGCCGCCGCAGAGAGCTTCTCGGTGGGCGGGTAGCCGTGCCGCCCCTCCGTCGCGACCGTGGCCACGTCCGATGCACTCATGAGGTACGTCCCTTCCGACCGGCCGACCCGAGCGCACCGCGCCTCACCGCGGCGCAGGTGGCCGGACCGGGGAGGCGGCCACCTGCGCCGTCTCCCCCGGTACGACTCCATCGGGCACCGGAGGATCGGCGTGGGTAACATATCACCCACTAAGGTGATATGTCAGGATACGAGATCACACCGCAGAATCGGCGAAAGGCGCGAATCGCGACTATCGTGCGGGGATGGGAACGATCCAGTACGGCAACGGCGAAGAGATCCACATCGAAGACCGCGCGCTCGCCCATCTGAAGGTGGTCATCGCGACCAAGCTCCGCCGCAACGAGAGCTTCACCCTGTCCTGGCGTCATCCCGATGGCGAACCCGCCGGACGCTCGACGATCTGGCTGCACCCCTCCATTCCGCTGCGTTTCACCTTCGAGGCACCCGAGGCACCGCAGCTGAATCCGACCTGGATCCAGAACCTGATGCACTCCGCGAGCTCGACGGGCGGAATCAGCCTCGTCGACGAGGTGCTCGACGTGCCGCAAGAGGCGTGACACCGTGGCACCGCGCGAAGAGCACGTCGACGGCCGCCCCATGGGGAACCCCGCGACCCGGGAGCGACATGGCGAGGTGAGACGGCGCTCGCTCCTGGCTGGTGCGGCATGGTCGGTTCCCGTGATCGCTGCGGCTGTCGCGACACCGCTCGCCGCCGCATCGGCGGGTGCGCGTGGGCGGTTCGTGATCGAGTCGATGTTGGGCGGCACCTGGATCGATCCCGAGTACTACGGGGCATCGATCCAGCTGCGCAACGACGACACACAGGCCGTCTCGCTGCCTGTCGAGCCGATCACCAGCGGCGTCGTCGTGGTGACGTTCGCCTCGATCGATGTCGGCGCCGTAGCACCCGCCATCATCGCGAACGCCGGCGGCGGCAGCCCCGTGGTGGGTGCACTGCCGGCGACCGACCCGACGTGGACGGCCGGAGGCGCGGTCGACAACGGCGACGGCACGGCGTCCTACACACTCGTCTTGGCAGGGTCGGTGCCCGGTCAGGGCGTGACCCACGTCAGCTTCGGCATCCTGGGCTCGAGCCCGCTGCATTCAGGCATCACCGTGGAGGTCCGAGCCACAGGCGACCCGACGGACGGGACGACGAGCTCTCGCACGGTGACCCTGTTCTGAGTGCCATCGGATGAGTGTGCCGCCGGTCACCCCGTCCGGGTGAGAAGAACGGCAGCACCCACGTCGAGGGCCGCAGAATCGGCTCATGCACAGAGGCGCCTCGGATGAGCCCACCCCCACGACACGTGTTCTGGACATCGTCACGGTCGTCCTGCTCTCGGTGACCGCGGTCGTGACGGCGTGGTGCGGCTTCGAGGCCTCGAAGTGGGGCGGCGAGATGTCCATCGCGTTCAGCCAGGCCTCCAGCGCTCGCGTTCAAGCGGCTTCCGCCCAGTCCACGGCCCAAGCCGCGCGCCAGTACGACCTCACGCTGTACACGGAATGGGTTCTCGCGGAAGCCGACGGGCGGGACGATCTGGTGAGCTTCGTCGAGGAACGCTTCACCGAGGAGTTCGCGGTGGCTTTCGACGCGTGGACCGCGGACGGGCGCGCCGCGCGCGGGCCGTTCGTGATGGAGGAATACGTGCCGCCCGGCACACAGGAAGCCGAGCAGTTGAGCGCGCGAGCGGATGCGAAGTTCGACGAAGCGCTCACCAACAATCAGCGCGGCGACAACTACTCCCTGCTCACCGTGCTGTTCGCGCTCGTCCTGTTCTTCGCCGCGATCTCTCAGCACCAGGCGGTCCCCTGGCGACGCCGGGTGTTCCTCGGCCTGAGCGGCGTCATCGTGCTGTGCGGACTGGCTCTGTTGGTCACGTTCCCGATCAAGATCTGACCCGGGAGGACGCCACCCCGACCAGAACCCCCGCCGCCGCCATCAGAGATAGGCGATGTGCACGTCGTCGATGAGGCCGTCGAAAGGAAACGGCATCCGATCCGCATACCGACGTGAGACGGGGCCGCCGTATGCACGCCCGATATCGAGGCAGTCGTTCGCACTGAACAGCAATGGCGCGCTGACCGGCACCACCCCGGACGCCACCTCGACGCCGTCGGCCCGGAGCACGACCTTCAGCGGACCGCCTGGTCGACGTTCCACGTAGTCCGTCACCACTTCGATCACCGACTCCCCTGGGGCGAGAGGCGACTCTGTCGCGATGGTGGTCCGTTGGATGAGGAAGAGGTTGTACTCATAGGTGAGGACACCGTCATCGAGGAAGCACGTCAGCCCGCCTCCCGAGCCCCCGAGCTTGTACAGAACCCCGTTTGCCCGCTCCGGAAGGGTGACGCCCAACCGGACCACGTTCGGCTTGTTACCGAGAGCGGGAGCGCAGAACTCCGGAATGCGGAACGTGTCGCCCGTGAAACTCCACTCCGTGTACGGCGGCGCGATGCGCTGTTCCGGATGGAGGGCGACGACCCACAGTCCGCCGCCGACGGGCAGCACCTTGTTCTTGGCCGCTTCCATGGCGAAGAGTTCTTTGAGCTGTGCGAGCTTCTCCGGGTGCTCCGACGCCACGTCGTGGGCCTGGCTCCAGTCGTGCTCGAGATCGTAGAGCTCCCACTGGTCCTCATCCGGGGTCCAGGTCCGGATACCCGCAGGCAGGCCTTGCACCCAGGGCAGACGCGGTCCGATCGCGGAGGCCATCCACCCATCCGAGTAGATGGATCTGCTCCCCATGATCTCGAAGTACTGCGTGTGCCGGCGTCCTTCCGCCTCCGCATCGGCGAGCGAGTACGCGAAGCTGACGCCGTCGAGGGGCTCCTGGGGGATCCCGTTCACCACGTCGGGTTCGCTGATTCCGAGGATGTCGTAGATCGTCGGCACGACGTCGATGACGTGGTGGAACTGAGTACGCGGAGTCGCATCGGGCTGGAGCCGCGCGGGCCACTTCACGATGAGCGGGTTCCGAGTGCCCCCGAGGTGCGAGGCCAGAAGCTTCATCCCTTGGTAGGGAGTGGAACCCGCCCAGGCCCAGCCTGCGTGATACTGGTTGTCGGTCGCGGGCGTGCCGATCGCGTCCAGTCCTCCGAGCTCTTCGAGTGCGGCGATGTGATCGGAGACGTTGCTCGGGATGCCGTTCTGCGCGAGCAGCTCACTGATGGTGCCGTTCTGCCCCTCGCCGGACGAGCCGTTGTCGCCCCACAGGTAGAGGACGATGGTGTTCTCTCCGTAGCCGAGTCGTTCCACCTCGTCGATGACCCTGCCCGCCTGCACGTCGACGTGCTCGGCGAAACCGGCCGCGACCTCCATCAGACGACGTTGGAATGGCTTCTCGTCATCGGGAATGTCATCCCATGCGGCCATTTCGGGATGGCGGGGAGTGAGCTCGGCATCGGCGGGGATCCACCCTGCGCTCTTGGCCCGTTGATGGACGCGCTCACGGTACGCATCCCACCCGTCGTCGAACTTGCCCTTGTACTTGTCGGCCCAGTCCTTGGTGACGTGATGGGGACCGTGGATCGCTCCGCTCGCCCAATACATCAGGAACGGCTTCTCGGGCGCGAGCGCCTTGTGCGCGCGGAGCCAGCCGATGGCATCATCGGCGATGTCCTCGCTCAGGTGATATCCCTCCTCCGGCGTCTTCGGCGGCAGCACGACCGTCGTGTTGCGCACCAAGTTCGGTTCATACTGCGACGCCTCCCCCGCGAGGAAGCCATAGAAGTACTCGAACCCGTATCCGGTGGGCCACCTGTCGAAAGGACCGGCAGCGGTGGTCTCCTCCGCGGGAGTGTTGTGCCATTTCCCCCACGCCGCGGTGGAGTAGCCGTAGTTGCGCAGCACCTCCGCGACGGTCGCCGTGCTCTTGGGAATGTGGCCGGAGTAGCCGTCCCAGTCGTTCGCCAGCTCGGCGATCTGGCCGTTCCCGACCCGATGGTGGTTTCGCCCTGTCAACAACGCCGCTCTCGTGGGCGAGCACATCGCCGTCGTGTGGAACCTGTTGTAGCCGACTCCCTCGTCACGCAGCCGGTCGAAAGTCGGCGTGCTCACCTCGCCGCCGAGCGACGTCGGCAATGCGGGGCCTGCATCATCGATCAGAACGATCAGGATGTTCGGCGCATCCGAGGGAAGATGCGACTCGACAGGCTTCGGGGAATACGTCGATTCCTGCATGATGCGCCCCGCGACGCTTCCCGATGGCGGCGGCGGAAAGGGCAGCACCCTCGCGGGCGGCAACGGTGCCGAACGAATCGGCCGAACTCCTTCGGATCCAGCAACCATCGACTTCTCCGAACTCCCGCCAGAGACGAAGGTCGGATCGATCCGAGCACCGCGCACTGGATGGCGCTCAAAGTAGCGCATCGCCCCCTCGTCGACAAGACCTCGTCGCGTCGACGAGGGGCCTCCCATCGGGGCTTTTCACTGCGTGTGCTGAGCCGACTACGGGACTCGAACCCGTAACCCCCGTATTACAAGTACGGTGCGCTACCAATTGCGCCAAGTCGGCGGATGCCATCAGCTTAGCGATGGCATCGACCCCCTCCGAATCAGGGGGCGGGCGTGGAGGTCGGTGTCGGGGTCGGCGTTTCGCGCGACGCGTCACTGGCGACGCTGAGGACGAACTGCGAGAACTCGGCGGGATCGTCCATGGCGCCGACGTAGGCCTCGCCGTTCGCCACGATCATCGGGGTCGCGGTCAGCACCAGGTTATCGGAACCGGCGAGCGGGCCGTCCAGCGCCCGGGTCGTGGCTTCCTTGGCCCAGCTGACGAAGTCGCCGTCCTCGATGCACGAGCGGACGGCCTTGCCGTTGTCGACGCCGACCGCGAGAGCGAGATTCGCGAGGTCTTCGTCGGAGAGACCATCGCTGCCGACCTCGGGCTGATCGTCGAGCAGCTCGTGGTTGAACGCGTAGAACTGCTCGGGCGAATGCGTGGCGACGCACGCCGCAGCCGCAGCCGAACGCAGCGAGAACTTGGTGCCGTTCGAGCTCGCGGTGAGCAGGGCCACCGGGTGGTAGCTGACGGTGACCGCGCCTTCCTTGATCCATCCGGCGAGCTGGCGGGCGTTGGCACGCTCGAACATTCCGGCGTCGGGCGACAGGTAGTCGACGTAGACGTGGATGTCGACCTTCTCGGACGCCGTCGGCTCCGGCGTCGGAGATTCGGAAGCGCCCGCGTCGCTCGGCTCGGGCGTGGGGGTCGTGGGTACCGCAGCGGATCCGGCGAAGGCCTCGACGTCGGTGACGACGACGCCGTCCGATTCCATGCCGGTCGGCGTGAGTCGCGGCTTGGACACCTGCGATGACACCGCCAGCGTCACCGCCGTGCCGATCGCGCCCACCGCGACCAGCGCCACGGCGCCGATGATGATCCGTCGCATGAGGCGCGCCCGCGACTGCTGGGCGTGCACTCTCTGGGCCTTCTCCCGCACGACCTCGCGGGAATTGCGTGGCGTGGGGACGTTCGGCGTTTCGTCGCTCGACATCGTTCCTCTTGTAAGTCTCCAGGGGGGTCCGGGTTGGCCCCGACCGCCGCTCGGCGACGATCGCCGCAGCGCGCGGCCGAGTTCGATGCTAGCGATTCAGGCTGAGAAATACCCAGGTACCCCGGTTCATGCCATACTGATTCCGACCCAGAGTCGGGTCACGGCGGGTTCACTCCGCCGCTTCATCACTACGGATCGTCCGGCACGTACCTGCCGGTGAAGGAGAAACAACGATGGCATCTGTGACTTTCGACGAGGCCACCCGCCTGTACCCCGGCGGAACCCGTCCCGCTGTCGACAAGCTGAACCTCGAGGTCGGTGACGGCGAGTTCCTCGTCCTCGTCGGTCCTTCCGGGTGTGGTAAGTCGACCTCCCTCCGCATGCTGGCCGGCCTCGAAGAGGTCAACGCCGGCCGCATCCTCATCGGCGACCGCGACGTGACCGACGTCCCGCCGAAGGACCGCGACATCGCGATGGTCTTCCAGAACTACGCGCTCTACCCGCACATGACGGTCGCCGAGAACATGGGCTTCGCCCTGAAGATCGCGGGCGTCGGCAAGGAAGAGCGCGCGGCCCGCGTGCTCGAAGCCGCCAAGCTGCTCGACCTCGAGCCCTACCTGACCCGCAAGCCGAAGGCCCTCTCGGGTGGTCAGCGTCAGCGTGTCGCCATGGGACGCGCCATCGTGCGTCAGCCCCAGGTGTTCCTCATGGACGAGCCGCTGTCGAACCTCGACGCCAAGCTCCGCGTGCAGACGCGTACGCAGATCGCCTCGCTGCAGCGCCGTCTCGGTGTCACCACGGTCTACGTCACCCACGACCAGACCGAGGCCCTGACCATGGGCGACCGCATCGCGGTCCTCAAGGATGGCCTCCTCCAGCAGGTGGGCTCCCCGCGCGACCTGTACGAGAAGCCGAACAACGTCTTCGTGGCCGGCTTCATCGGTTCGCCCGCGATGAACCTGTTCGCTGCCGACCTCGCCGACGGCGGCATCCGCTTCGGCTCGGAGATCGTCCCGCTCGATCGCGACACGGTCGGCCGCGCCAACGGCAGCCAGGTCACGGTCGGCGTGCGCCCCGAGGACATCACGGTCGGACCGGCCGACGGCAAGGGTCTTCCCGTCGTCGTCGACCTGGTCGAAGAGCTCGGCGCCGACGGCTACCTCTACGGCCACACCGAGATCAACGGCAAGCGCAGCGACATCGTCGCCCGTGTCGACGGCCGCAACCACCCGAACGCCGGCGAGACGGTCACGCTCGCGGCGAACCCGGGCCACGTGCACGCGTTCGACATCGAGTCCGGCGACCGCCTGAACGACAAGCCGGTCGTCTCCGTCTGATCGGATCCACAGACGCGGCGCAGGCTGACTTCGGTCGCCTGCGCCGCGTCTCTTTCTGTCTCCGTCGTCACCCCGCGTTCAGGGAGCACCATGCACGATTCACTGCGGATCACCGCGAGCAAGATCGATCCGGGTCTCCTGGCCCTCCCTTGGTCCACGACGCTCGCGAAGTGGCCCTCGGAGTACATCGTGTCGCTTCCGAAGGGTCTTTCCCGCCATCTCGTGCGCTTCGCCGACCTCTCCGGCCGCGTGATCGCGGTGAAGGAGACCACGGCCGAGATGGCCCAACGCGAATACGACATGCTGGGCAACCTCGCTCGGCTCGATGTCCCCTGCGTCGACCGCGTCGCCGTGATCGCCGGACGTACGGACGCCGACGGGGAGCCGTTGCCGGCAGCCCTCGTGACAGCGCATCTGCGCTTCTCCATGCCCTATCGCGCGCTGTTCACTCGCGTCCTCCGTCCGGATACGGCCACCCGGCTCGTGGACGCCTTGGCACTCCTCCTGGTGCGCCTGCACAACGTCGGCTTCTACTGGGGCGATGTCTCCCTGTCGAACACGCTGTTCCGTCGCGACGCCGGAGCCTTCGCGGCGTATCTGGTCGACGCCGAGACCGGGGAACTGCACGAGGAGGGGCTGACCGACGGCCAACGTGCCTACGACCTCGACCTCGCCCGCACGAACATCGCCGGGGAGATCATGGACCTCGCCGCCGGGGGCCGCCTGGAGCACGGTGTGGACGCCATCGCGATCGCCGACGGCATCGTGTCCTCGTATCGGTCCCTGTGGGCGGAGCTGACCGCCCAGGAGTCGTTCTCTGCCGCGGAGACGTGGCGCATCACGGAACGCGTCGAGCGTCTCAACGCTCTGGGCTTCGACATCGACGAGATGTCCATGTCGACGACGGCGGATGGCACGGTCGTCGAGATCCAGCCGAAGGTGGTGGACGCCGGTCACCACCAGCGCCGCCTGATCCGCCTGACGGGGCTCGACGTCGAAGAGAACCAGGCCCGGCGCCTGCTCAACGACCTGGACGAGTTCCGCGCCCGTTCGACGAAGCAGTGGTCCGACGAGGAGATGTACGCGCACGAGTGGCTCACGCGGGTCTTCGAGCCCGTCGTCCGCGCGATCCCGTACGAACTGCGCGCCAAACTCGAGCCCGCGGAGGTGTTCCACCAGGTACTGGAGCACCGGTGGTACCTGTCACAGGCGCAGGGACGTTCCGTGCCCCTCGCGGAAGTCCTGACGAGCTACATCAACGAGGTACTGCGCCACCGCCGTGACGAGGCCACCATCATGGGTCCACCCACCGAGACGATGAGCCTGCCCGTCATCACCGGGGTGACTCCCGTCACCGACGACGACGAGGACATCGACTGGCGGGACCTGGTCTGAGCGGCGGGACCTGGTCTGAGCGCCGAAACCCCTCTTCATCGTCGATACCCCCGGTGGACGGCGCCGGAGCCCGGGGGTTTCGACACGGCAGGGGGGCGTCGACCGCCCGAGACGCGGTTGCGCCGGTACGCGTGGTCGCGCCGGTAGGCGCGGTTGCGCCGGTACGCGCGGTCAGTAGCCGACCGTGAAGCGCTCGCGGTGGTGATTCCCCTGCTCGATCTCGTCGACCACGGCCATCGCGAAGTCCGCACCGGAGATGAACGACTTCCCCTCGGCATCGCGGACGATCACGTCACCGCCGTCGCGGTAGTGTCCGGTGCGCTGACCCTCGGCCCAGGGACCGAAGACCTCTGCGGGGTGGATGAAGAACCAGTCGAGATCGTCGTCCGTGCTCTCCAGGAGCGCGAGGGAATCGATGCCGACCTGCGCTTCGTGCTTGTACTCCTCGGGGAAGTCCTGATCGAACAGACGCGGTCCGCCCGGAGCGACGAGGCTGCCACCTGCTCCTCCGACCACACCGAGACGCGTCGGCGTACCGGCGAGCTGAGAGAGGACATTGGTCAACGCCTCCAACGCCCGATCGGCCATGTCCCCGCGCGGTGAGAGCGCCGAGACGACGGCGTCCGCACCGACGAAGGCGTCCGCGAGCGACGCCGGCTCCAGCGCGGAGCCCTGCACGTAGGCTGCGCCCGCCACCGGATCAGCCGCCTCCGAGCGCGAGATCGCGATCACGGCATGTCCTCGACTCACCGCCTCGGCGACGATATGACGACCGGCGTACCCGGTTCCTCCGAGGACGATGATGCGAGCCATGGTGAACCTCTCTCTGGACGTGCGCTAGGACTGCTTCGCGGCGCGGACCGTCGCCACCTGATACAGCGCGACCGACGTCGCGATACCGGCGTTCAGCGACTCCGTCGCGGCGGAGATCGGGATCGAGACGATCTGGTCGCACGTCTCGGTGACGAGCCGCGACAGCCCCTTGCCCTCCGAACCCACGACGATCACCACGGGACGATCGGCGAGCTGCAGGTCGGGAAGCGACACATCGCCGCCGCCGTCGAGTCCGAGCACGAACACGCCCTGCTTCTTGAACTCCTTGAGCTGCGTCGTGAGGTTCGTCGCGAGTGCCACCGGGATCCTCGCAGCGGCGCCCGCACTGGTCTTCCAGGCCGCGGAGTTCACCCCGGCGGAACGGCGCTGCGGCAGGATGATGCCGTGACCGCCGAAAGCGGCAGCGGATCGGATGATCGCTCCGAGGTTGCGGGGATCGGTGACACCGTCCAGCGCCACGAACAGCGGCACCTCGCCCTGGTCGATGACCTTCTCGAGGAGGTCCTGCGGGTGGGCGTACTCGTACGGGGGCACCTTGACCGCGACGCCCTGGTGCACGCCGTCGAAGCCGGCCATGCGGTCGAGCTCCTGCCGGGTGACCTCCATCACGGGGATTCCGCGATGGGTCGCGATCGACAGCATCTCCTTGACGCGGTCGTCCATCTCCACGCGCTGCGCGATGTAGAAGGCCGTCGCGGGGATCTTCGCCCGCAGCGCCTCGAGCACCGAGTTACGCCCGGTGACCGTCTCGGTGTCGGTGGTGTTGTCCTTCGCCCTGGCGGAGCGGTTGGGATTGCCGCCCGAGGTCTGGCGCTGTCCGCCGGGCTTGCCCTTGCCCCCGGAGGCCGCATAACGCTCGGCTGCTGCCTTGCGCTTGCCCGCGGGGTGCCAGGCGCGGTCCTCCGCCTTCGGGGTCGGACCGCGGCCCTCGAGTGCCTTGCGCCCGAGTCCGCCCGTGCCCTTGGTCGGGCCCTTCTTCTTACCGTTGCTCGCGCCGGGGCGCTGTGGCTTAGCCATCGATACTCCAATGAGTTCCGGCCGGAGTGTCCTCCAGCGTGATTCCTGCGGCGGCGATCGCGTCTCGGATGCGATCCGCCGCCGCCCAGTCCTTGTCAGCGCGAGCCTGCGCGCGCTGGGTGATCATCGTCTGGACGAGGGCGTCCAGAGTGCGGTGCTCGGCGAGGTCTGCCCCACCGGACGGGAGTTCGTCGAATCCGAGGAGGCGGACCATCGCGTCCACCTGGACGAAAGCGGTCCAGGCCTCCTCCTTCGACCCGGCGTCGAGTGCCGAGTTGCCGCGGCGCACGGTGTCGTGCAGTACGGCCAGCGCCTGAGGGACCCCCAGGTCGTCGTCCATCGCGTCCGCGAACGCATCCGGAACAACCGCATCGCCCTCAGCGTCATCCGTCATGCCGGGAACGGCGCGGCGGACGCGAGCGGCGAAGGTGTCGATGCGCGCCAACGCGGCCTCGGCCTCCGCCCAGGACGATTCGCTGAGGTCGAGGCTCGATCGGTAGTGCGCGGCGGCGAGCGCATAGCGCACCACCCGAGGGTCATGCGCCGACAGCACGTCCGCCGCCAAGGTGAAGTTACCCAGCGACTTGGACATCTTCTGCCCGGCCACGGTCACGAGACCGTTGTGCACCCAGTAGCGGGCGAAACCGTCGCCCGCTGCCGTCGACTGGGCGAGCTCGTTCTCGTGATGAGGGAATCGCAGGTCGAGCCCGCCGCCGTGGATGTCGAACTCCGCGCCGAGGTAGCGCTTCGCCATGGCGGAGCACTCGATGTGCCACCCAGGACGACCGGCGCCCCACGGCGAGGCCCACGTCGCGTCCGCCGGTTCCTCCGGCTTGCTGCCTTTCCAGAGCGCGAAGTCCTGCGGGTTCCGCTTGCCTCGGGGGTCGGCGTCCTCCACGGGCTCCATGGCGTCGATGGACTGATGCGTGAGGGAGCCGTACTCCGACCAGGAGCGCACGTCGAAGTACACGTCTCCCGAGTCGTCGGGGGCGGGGTAGGCGTGTCCGCGGGTGATCAGACCAGCGATCAGTTCCTGCATCTGAGGAACGGATGCCGTGGCGCGAGGCTCGTAGGTCGGAGGAAGGATGCCGACACCGGCATACGCGGCCGTGAACTCCTGCTCCATGCGGTAGGCCAGTGCCCACCAGGGCTCCGCATCCGTCGCATTGGCGAGCACCTTGTCGTCGATGTCGGTGACGTTGCGCACGAAGGTGACCCGACCATAGCGGTGGGCCAACCAGCGACGCAGCAGATCGAAGCTCAGGGCCGCTCGGACGTGCCCGATGTGGGGTCCGGATTGCACCGTGGGTCCGCACACGTACATCGTGATGTTCTCGGGATCGAGAGGCACGAAGTCGCGCAACACCGCAGCGCGGGTGTCGTAGAGGCGGAGAGTCACCGCTCAAGCCTACTCGGCGACTGCTGAGCGACCGCCCCGCGATGACGATTCATGCGGCGTGTGACGATCTGAACGTGGTGGACCGTCACCCGTCGCGCGGATCGACGGCCACCACGACCGCGACCGCCGTCACCGCGATGCCCTCGCCCCGCCCGGGAAAGCCCAGCCGGTCGGTCGTGGTCGCTGTGACGGACACGGGAGCGCCCAGCACGGAGGACAAGACGCCTTCCGCCTCGCGGCGACGCACGCTGAAGCGCGGCCGGTTCCCCTGCAGCTGCACGGAGACGTTGCCGATCTCGAAGCCCGCGTCTGCCAGCAGCTCACGGGTGCGCGCGAGGAAGACCTCCGCATGTGCGCCCGCGTACTCCGGGTGCGAGGTGCCGAAGTGCTCGCCGATGTCCCCGAGGCCGGCGGCGCCGAGGAGAGCATCGACGATCGCGTGTGCGACCGCATCCCCGTCGGAGTGTCCGGAGAGGGGCTGCTCCCCCGGCCATTCCACGCCGGCGAGCCAGAGGCTCCCCTCGCCGCCGAACGCATGCACATCGGTGCCGATGCCGATTCGAGGGATGACGGGACGAGTGATCGGCGCCTCCTGCGGTGCGTGCGCCGGCGGTGCAGACGCACCGAGCAGGTGCCGGGCGCGCTCGAGGTCCTCTGGTGTGGTGATCTTGAACGCTCGAGCGGAACCGTCGATGTGCCGCACCGTGTTCCCGGCCGCGGCGAACAACGCCGCGTCGTCGGTGTACTCGACCCCCGCGGAGACGGCTGCCGCGTAGGCCGCTTCGAGCGCAGCGCGGGGAAAGCCCTGCGGCGTCTGCGCCGCAGCGAGCTCGGAACGGTCGACCGCGGCCACCACGGCACCTTCCGCCACCTTCTTGAGCGTGTCGACCACGGGGAGCGCGGGCACGACTCCTTCCTGCGCGGTGACGGCACGCGCGACCGCATCGATCTGAGAGGGTGGCGTGAGGGCGCGCGCCGCGTCGTGCACGAGCACGGTCTTCACGTCGCCCCAGAGCGCGTCGAGCCCCGCGGCGACGGACTGCTGCCGCGTCGCGCCGCCCGTCACGACGCGACCGAGGTCTCGCCGGTCTCCTGCGGCGGCTTCGAGTTCCGCCAACGCGTCGCCCTCGTGGCCGGCGGGTGCGACGACGATCACCTGCGCAGGCAGGGCTGCGAACACGCCGTCCAGGGCATGCCGGAGGATCGAATGCGCGTCGATCCCCACGAGAGCCTTCGGCGCCCCCGCCTCCAGCCGAGTGCCGGAGCCGGCGGCGACGACGATGATCGCGATGTCGGGGACAGGAAGCAGGGTCACCCTCTCACGCTACCGCGTGGCAGGGACGACGAAGGGGCGGATGCCGCAGCATCCGCCCCTTCGTCGAGAACTCAGGAAGCGAGGACCTCGTCGAGCAGTGCGCCCGCCTTGTCCTCATCGGTCTTCTCCGCGAGCGCGAGCTCGGAGATGAGGATCTGACGAGCCTTCGCCAGCATCCGCTTCTCGCCCGCCGACAACCCGCGGTCCTGATCGCGACGCCACAGGTCGCGGACGACCTCGCTCACCTTGATGACATCGCCGGAGGCGAGCTTCTCGAGGTTCGCCTTGTACCGGCGGGACCAGTTCGTGGGCTCCTCCGTGAAGGGTGCGCGCAGCACCTCGAACACGTGGTCGAGGCCCTCTTTCCCGATCACATCGCGAACGCCGACCAGGTCGACATTCTCAGCAGGAACCTCGATGATGAGATCGCCCTGGGTGACGTTGAGCTTCAGATATTTCTTCGCCTCACCCTTGATGATGCGCTCCTTGACCTCGATGATGGTCGCAGCGCCATGGTGGGGATAGACGACGGTTTCGCCAACCTCAAAAAGCATAAAAACGTGTCCTTTCGGCAACCTCAAGGATACCACAGGGCAGATGCGCTAAGGTTCGCGCCCCAGGGCCGCAGAGTCGCTCACGACTTACCCATAGAATGGATGCGGATATCCCGCCGGACCTCAGGAGGACCCGTGAAATCGCGCCTTGTTGCGTCTGCAGCCCTCAGCGCCCTCGTTCTGCTCGGCGCGACCGGGTGCACGTTCATCACCCCGCAGTCGACCAAGATCGAATATCCGGCGTCCGACGGTGTGAACATCTCCGACGCCGACGGCCCGATCGACGTGCGCAACGCCCTCGTGATCGCGACGGAGGACGGATCGATCGGCAACTTCATCGCCGCCGTCGTGAACCCCACCGAAGAGAGCGCCACACTCACGATCTCCCTCGGAGACGGCAACGATTTCAAGGTCACGGTCCCCGCGGGCGAGACGAAGAGCCTGGGCGCCGACGAGGAGCCGCTGCGCATCGTCGGACTCGACACCAAGCCGGGTGCGACCGTCGAGATGCACTTCCAGTCCGGAGACTCCACCGGCGTCAAGGCCGACGTTCCCGTGCTCGACGGCTCTCTCCCCTACTACTCGGACCTCGTCCCCTCGGAGTCGGTGCGCACATCGGCACCGACGCCGATGCCGACCGACACGGCGGCGCCTGCTCCCTCGGAGTGACCCCGCGCTGAACGCAGAGGAGGCCGGCACCTTACGGGGTGCCGGCCTCCTCTGCGTTCAGCCCTCGAAGCGGTAGCCCAGGCCGCGCACCGTGACGAGCATCACCGGTTCGCTCGGGTTCTCCTCGATGCGCGAACGGATGCGCTTGATGTGCACGTCGAGCGTCTTGGTGTCGCCGAAGTAGTCGCTCCCCCAGACCCGGTCGATGAGCTGACCGCGGGTGAGCACGCGTCCGGAGTTGCGCATCAGGACCTCGAGGAGCTCGAACTCCTTCAGCGGCATGTTGATCTGCTCACCCGCGACGGACACGGTGTGCCGGTCGATGTCGAGTGAGACCCTGCCGCCGTCGAGCACGCGTTCGTCGAGCTCGCCGTCGGCCTGCACGACCCGGCGCAGCACGGCGCGCATCCGCGCGAGCAATTCGCGCGACGAGTACGGCTTGGTGATGTAGTCGTCGGCGCCCAGCTCGAGCCCGACCACGATGTCGACCTCGGAGTCCTTCGCCGTGAGCATGATGATCGGCACGGCCGACGTCGAGCGGATCTGACGGCACACCTCGGTGCCCGGCATCCCGGGCAGCATCAGGTCGAGCAGCACGATGTCCGCGCCCCGCTCCCGGAACGCGGAGAGCGCGCCGGGGCCATCCTCCGCGATCTCCACCTCGTAGCCTTCACGGCGAAGCAGATACGCGAGCGGGTCGGCGAGGTCGGGCTCGTCCTCGACGAGAAGGATTCGGGTCATGTTCTCTCTCCGTTTCGAACGCGCGCGGATGCCGCAGCCTTGGCGGCCTTGCGCGCACGTTTCTTCTTGCTCTTCTTGCCCGACCCGCCGTGCTCCGGGGCGTCGATCCGAGGAAGCCGGATCGTGAAGGTGGAGCCGCGTCCGGGGCGGGACCACAGCCGCACCTCCCCACCGTGGCGCTGCGTGGCGTGCTTGACGATCGACAGCCCGAGTCCCGTGCCGCCCGTGCGCCGGGAACGGGCCTCATCCGCTCGGTAGAACCGCTCGAAGATGCGCTCACGGTCCGCTTCCGCGATACCGATGCCCTGGTCGGACACCGCGATCTCGACCACTCCGTCCTCGGCGCGCACGCCGACGCCCACCCGGGATCCACGGGGCGAGTAGACGATGGCATTGGCGATCAGGTTGCCGACCGCCTCGATGAGGATCTGCGCGTCGCCGCGCACCCAGACGCCGCGGTCCCCGCCTCTGGCGAGCTCGACGCCGGCGGAATCGGCCTGTACGACGTGGCCCTCTATCGAGGACGCGATGACCTCGTCGATCGCCACGGGACCGACCTTGGTCAGACCGTCCTCGGCCTGGAGGCGGGACAGGCTCATGATCCGACCTGTGAGCTGTCCGAGTCGCCCGGCCTCCGCCGCGATGCGGGCGGCGAAGATGCGCACCTGCGCGGGATCGTCGGCCGCCGACTCGATGGCCTCGGCGAGAAGGCTCACTGCGCCCACCGGTGTCTTCAGCTCGTGACTCGTGTTGGCGACGAAATCCCGGCGCATCTGATCGAGGCGTTCCTGCTCGGTGACGTCGCGGATGATCAGCAGCACCAGGCGCGTGCCGATCATGCTCGCGCGCGCCGACACGAGTCGCGGATCGAGGCTCAATCCTCCCCGCGTGATGCGCATCGACTCGGTGACGGAGCCTCCCGTGTCCCGCACGACACGTACGAGCTGACGGAGCTCCGGGTTGTCGAGCGTCGCCCCGACCTCGATACCGAAGCGGGTCGCGGCCTGCGAGGAGGCGAGAACCATGCCGGAGGTGTCCACGATCGCCGCTGCATCGTCCATGCTGTGCAGAACGTCGGTGATACCGGCCGGGACGGCCAGCGACGTCTCCTCCTGCACACGTGCGCGTGCCCGGTATGCCCAGGCCACGAGCAGGGAGAGGCCGACACCGATCACCAGCCCGATGGCGAGCGAGGACAGCGCGAGCTGCGGCAAGGTCATGTCACAAGCGTAGAGTGCGTTCACCGTCCGTCCGGCGGGTTTCCGCGCCCTGGCGGGAACAGGGGAAGTACTATTCACGTGCTGGGCACCGTTCGTTAACCTTCGAAGCGGACAATCGCTTCGGGCTTGTGCGGGAGCACAGACCTGCTCTCGTGCGGACGACCCGCCGTCTCGCGCTGACACAGCCGAGATCCGAATGAAAGGTTGCGCCCCAACATGCGCGAAGTGTTCCACCAGTCCCTCGAGGATCTTCAGAACCGCCTGGTCGAGATCGCCGACCTCGTCACGGTCTCCATCGACAAGGCCACCCGGGCATTCGCCACGAGCGACGTGGCACTGGCCGAGGAGGTCATCGCCGACGACGCGAAGATCGACGAGCTGGCCGTCGCCCTCGACGAGCAGGCGATCGAGATCCTCGCCCGCCAGCAGCCGGTCGCACGCGACCTGCGCATCGTCGTGACGGCTCTGCGCGTGAGCGCCTCGCTCGAGCGCATGGGCGACATGTCGGAGCACATCGCCCAGCTCGCCCGCCTCCGTTTCCCCGAGCGCGCCATCCCGAAGGGCCTCAAGGGCACGTTCGTGAAGATGGGCGAGCTCGACGTCGAGGTCGCGCGCACGCTCTCGGAGCTGCTGCGCACACAGGACCTGCGTTTCGCCGACGCCATCCGCAACGCGGACGACGATGTCGACGAACTGCACGCCACCGTCTTCGAGAAGGTGCTCAGCGACAACTGGAAGGGCGAGGCCACGGCGACCGTCGACGCCACGCTCGCCAGCCGCTACCACGAGCGTTTCGCCGACCACGCGGTGGCCGTCGCGAAGAAGGTCGTCTACCTCTCGACCGGCGACTGGGCGGTCGAGGAGGAGGACATCCCCCTCGCCGTCGAACAGCAGGAGCTGGAGCAGCAGGAACACGGCCACGCCTGACCCGTCGTCCCTCCTCCCTCCCCCCTCCGGTCGAGACCCCCTCTGCACGTCGGCGCCCCTCCTGATTCGCGTGAATCAGGAGGGGCGCCGACGGTGTGAGGGGGTCTCGACCTACTTCTTGCCCTGCGCGGCGACGGCGGCCGCGCCGGCAGCCGCAGCCTCGGGGTCGAGGTAGCGGCCGGGACCGGTCGGGACGTTGTTCTCATCGAGCTCGTACACCAGCGGGATGCCGGTCGGGATGTTCAGCTCGGCGATGTCTTCGTCGCTGATGCCCTCGAGGTGCTTCACCAGGCCGCGCAGCGAGTTGCCGTGCGCGGTGACGAGGACCGTCTTGCCGGCTTCGAGGTCGGGGACGATCGCGCTCTCCCAGTACGGCAGCAGACGGTCGATGACGAGCTTGAGCGACTCCGTGCGGGGCACCTCGCCGTCGATGCCCTGGTAGCGGACATCGTGCACCTGGCTGAACTCGCTCTCGTCGTCGAGCACGGGCGGAGGCACGTCGAACGACCGGCGCCACAGCTGGAACTGCTCGGGACCGAACTCCTCGAGCGTCTGCGCCTTGTCCTTGCCCTGGAGCGCACCGTAGTGACGCTCGTTCAGACGCCAGGAGCGCGTCACGGGGATCCACAGACGGTCGGCGGCGTCCAGAGCGATGTTCGCCGTCTGGATCGCCCGGCTCAGCAGCGAGGTGTGCAGCACGTCCGGCAGGATGCCGGACTCGGCGAGCAGCTCGCCGCCGCGACGCGCCTCCTTCTCGCCCTGAGCGTTGAGGCGGACGTCCACCCAACCGGTGAAGAGGTTCAGTTCGTTCCACTCGCTTCGGCCATGGCGGAGCAGGATGAGGGTACGCGTCGCAGTCATGCCGCCAGTTTATCCACCTGGGACGTCCCGCCGAGTCGGATCCTGGGAGGATGGTGACATGGCGTCATCTCCCCTCGGCCGGCCGACCCGCGGCACGACGGGGACGAACCGACTCCGGCGCAACGACCGTTGGATCGCGCAGAGCGACGCGCTGCGCCGCGCGCACGATCCCCTGGTCGTCGACCTCGGCTACGGTGCCAGCGGAGTCACCGCGTTCGAACTCGCCACACGTCTCGTGCGCGTCCGCGACGATGTCGAGGTGCTCGGGCTCGAGATCGACCCCGCCCGCGTCGCCACGGCCGAGGCTCAGCTCGCGGAGGTGCGGGCCGGACGGACTCCTTTCGCCGCTGATCTCCCCGTGTCGTTCGCGCGGGGTGGCTTCGAGGTCCCCCTCCCCCGAGGACGCAGCGCTGCGGCGATCCGGGCCATGAACGTCTTGCGCCAGTACGACGAGGAAGACGTGCCGGATGCCTGGGCACGCATGACCGCACGCCTGTCCCCCGGAGGCCTGCTCTTCGAAGGGACCTGCGACGAGATCGGGCGCGTGTCGAGTTGGATCGACGTCGATTCGCAGGCCACACCGCTGCGCTTCACGATCTCGCTCCGTCTCGCCGATCTCGAACGTCCGAGCGTCGTCGCCGAGCGTTTGCCGAAGGCCCTGATCCACCGCAACGTCGCCGGGGAGCGCGTGCACGATCTGCTCATCGACCTCGACCGGGAGTGGGACCGCGCGGCTCCCCTGTCGACGTTCGGCGCCACGCAGCGCTTCCTCGCCGCGGTGACAGGACTACGGGATCAGGGCTGGCCGGTGCTCGGCGGGCGCACCCGCTGGCGTCTCGGCGAGCTCACGCTGCCGTGGGCCGCGGTCGCGCCGCTGCCCGGCTGAGCTCAGCTTCCGGTTCCGGGGACGGCGTCACGCGGGTCCGGCGCCGTGGGTCTCCGAGACAGCCGGGTCAGGCGCGGGACGTCTGCCGTGGCCCCCGCATCAGCCGGGACGATGACCTGCTGCGATGCGGCGATGTCGATGCCGTCGGCGCGAACCACCAGGTCGCCGATGGGCGCGCGCCGGGAGAGGATCGCGAGGGCGATCGGACCGTCTTCGTGATGACGCGCCACCGAGGTCAGATGCCCGACCTCGTCGTCACCGGCGAAGACCGCGGTACCGGGCTCGGGCAGGACCGCATCGCTGCCGTCCAGGTGGAGCGCGGCCAGACGACGCGGCGGATGCCCGAGGTTGTGGACCTTGGCGACGGTCTCCTGCCCCCGGTAGCACCCCTTGCTCAGGTGCACCGCGCTGCGGATCCAGTCGGACTCATGAGGAAGCGAGCGCTCGTCGACCTCGGTCGTCCAGCGCGGGCGCCACGCCGCGACCCGCAGAGCCTCGGCGGCGAGAAGGCCGGCGAGCGCCTCCCGGTCGAGAGAAGCGGCGAGAGCGTCGGCCTGCTCGGCGGTGAGGATCGCCACCCGCCAGGCGTAGTCGGCTGCCGGATGCTCGATGACCTCGGAATACTGGTGTCCGCCGACGCTGATCCGCTGCCACGGGTCGGACCACACGAGAGCGGTGCCGTTCGGGGCGAACGCCGCGGCGGTCGCCGTCGCGGAGATGACCCCGCCGTCGATGTATCCGACCAGCACGAGGTCGGAGCGGAGGTCGACGGTCGCCTGTGTGCGGAACTTCATCCGCGTCAACCAGCCGGCAAGCGCCTCGGCGTCTCCGTCGTCGGCGATGAGCCACGTGGATGCACCGTCGTCGATGACACCGGCCGCGTGCTCCACCCGGCCCTGCGGGTCGAGCACCAGAAGCTCGGTGCTGTCACCGGGGGCGAGGCGTCCCACGGCCTGCGACGTGATCGAATCGAGCCAGCTCAACCGCTCCGTACCCGCGACCTCGATCACGGCGCGATCGCCGAGCGGGGCGAGAGCCGCGCCCTCGGCGAGACGCCGCTGCTCTCGGAACACATCGCCGAAGTGGGCGATCAGATCACCCTCGGCGACGGCACCGTCGACCTGGTCGAAAGCGGACATCTCAGACCTTGGCCAGCCGGGCGGAGGCATGGGAGCGCAGCGGGGTGCCGAGCGCGGCGATGTCCCACGCCCACAGCAGGTGTCCGTCGACGAGGCCGTACATGCGCGATGATGCGGTGTGCACCTTGGCGCCGGCACTGCGCACGACGGCGTCGGAGCCGATGTCGATGCGCGGACCGTTGATCTCGCCGATGTACAGCTCGAGAGCACCGTCTGCGTGCGCGAGCGACACCTCGATGGGGAATCCGCCGCTCGGCGCGCGCAGCTCCTCCACGTCGTCGACCGTGCGTGCGACGGCGGGCGCGGTGGGCGGGAGCAGCGCGGGACCGGGATCCGAGTCCGTCGCCGGTCGCGCGAGTCGCCAGAATCCCGTCTCGGCGAGCAGTGCCGCCGCCGGCGCCCCCTCGTCGGTGAGGAAGGTGGCTGAGCCGGAGTAGTTCAGGAACGGGCCGCCGTCATGGCTGAAACTGACCCGATGGGTGAACTCGCCCTGCAGGCGTTCGTCGCCGACCGGGTAGTCGATGACACCGGTACCCTCCCAGACGCCGATCAGCCACGCGAAGGGGACGAGATCGGCCGGAAGGTCGACGGGCAGTTCGATCACGATCGCGTCAGCGCTGGCCGCGGAAGAGGTTGCGCAGCACCACTGCCGAGACGAAGACGATAGCGAGGCTCGCGAGGCCCAGCAGGCCGATGAAGAAGATTTCGAGCGCCATGAGGTCCATGTCCCCCACCTTACCGCGCCCCGCCGTCGTCAGGACGGGATCAGCGCCGCGAGACCGAAACCGACCGAGATGAGCCCCATCAGCATCAAGGCGCCGATCACGCTGCTCGCCACCCGGAAGATGAATCCCTGGGTGCGGCCGTACCAGAGCTGCACGGCGAAGGAGAGCAGGACGACGCCCCCGAAGCCCACGAGCATCCAGGGGACACGCCACTCCTCCGGCACGAAGATCCCGATCGCGACGGTCGCGACGAATGCCGCTGCCCACACGACGATCACACCGACGAACGCGTTGCGTGGTGCGAGTGCTGGTTCCGTCATGACAACCATTGTTGCGCATCCGCCCCGGTATCATGGCGGCACGACGTCGATCCCCCGTCGGTGAGGAGTGCGCGTGGCCCTGGTCCTGGTTCTGACCAATGCTCCGCTCTCGGAGCAGGTCCTGCCCGCCCTTGAGCTGCTGAGCCATAGAGCGCGCCAGATCCCTGCGGAACCCGCACAGCTGGTCAACGCTCCGGAGTACGACGTCGTGATCGTCGACGGACGTCATGATCTGGTCGCCGCGAAGTCACTGTGCCGGCTCCTGCGCGCCACAGGTCAGGACGCCCCTCTCCTCCTCGTCGTCACGGAGGGCGGAATGAGCGCTCTCTCGGGCGACTGGGGAATCGACGATGTGCTGCTCGCGACCGCGGGCCCGGCGGAGATCGACGCGCGCCTCCGCCTCGCGCTGGCCCGACGCGATGAGGTCGCCGAGCCCGCGAGCGTGCAGGCTTCCGGAGTCACGATCGACGAGCAGTCGTACTCGGCGAAGCTGCGCGGCAGGCCGTTGGACCTCACCTACAAGGAGTTCCAGCTGCTGCACTTCCTGGCCACCCATCCTTCGCGTGTCTTCACGCGGGAGCAGCTGCTCAGCGAGGTGTGGGGCTACGACTACTTCGGCGGAACCCGCACGGTCGACGTGCACGTGCGGCGCCTCCGGGCGAAGCTCGGCGACCAGGAACAGATCATCGGCACGGTGCGCAACGTCGGCTATCGCTTCAACGTCAACGAAGAAGAGAGCGTCGCCGCGGGCCACTGAGGATCGACACCGTTCACACGAGCGTCACCTGGCGGTGCTTAGATGTACCCCATGATCGATCCCGCACTCGCCGACGCCGGTCTCGGTGACGCCGAAGACGACGACTTCGACGCCATCGAGTCCCCGGACTCGTTGCTGCCCGACCACCGCTACCTGGATCGCGAGCTGAGCTGGCTCGCGTTCAATCAGCGCGTGTTGGAGCTCGCGGAAGACCCGTCACTCCCCGAACTCGAGCGGGCGAACTTCCTGGCCATCTTCGCCAGCAACCTCGACGAGTTCTTCATGGTGCGCGTCGCAGGCCTCAAGCGGCGCATCATGACCGGTCTCGCGGTGCCGACGAACATCGGTCGCTCCCCCGTCGACGCGCTGGCCGACATCTCCCGTGAGGCGCACGCACTGCAGCTGCGCCATGCGGACGCGTGGAACTCGCTCGTGCGCCCCGCCCTCGCCGAATCCGGTATCGAGATCACGGACTGGTCCGAGCTCACGGACGGCGAGCGCTCCGCGCTGTCCGACTACTTCCAGGCGCAGGTGTTCCCGGTGCTGATGCCCCTCGCGGTCGACCCGGCGCACCCGTTCCCCTACATCTCCGGACTCTCGCTGAACCTGGCGATCCGCATCCGCAACGCCCGCACCGGGCGCCAGGAGTTCGCGCGCATCAAGGTCCCGCCGATGCTCCCCCGCTTCGTGGAGGTTCCCGGCGCCGGCGAGATCAAGCGCTTCCTGCGCCTGGAGGAACTCATCGCCAACCACCTGGGCGACCTGTTCCCAGGCATGGAGGTGCTCGACCACCATGCGTTCCGCCTCACCCGCAACGAAGATGTGGAGATCGAGGAGGACGAGAGCGAGAACCTCATCCAGGCGCTGGAGGCCGAACTCCTGCGCCGCCGGTTCGGTCCGCCGATCCGGCTCGAGATCACCGATGACATGGATGACGTCACGATGGATCTGCTGGTGCGCGAGCTCGACATCACGGATCTCGAGGTCTACCGCCTCCCCGGGCCTCTCGACCTCCGCGGACTCTTCGACCTCTCGCGCATCGACCGGCCCGATCTGCGCTACCCGCCGCACCTGCCCACCACGGCGGTGGCCTTCCAGCCCGCGGGATCGAGCGCACGGGCCGACATCTTCAAGGCGATCCGCAAGTCGGACGTGCTCGTCCACCACCCGTACGAGTCGTTCACGACGAGCGTGCAGGCCTTCCTCGAGCAGGCCGCCCGCGACCCGCATGTGCTCGCCATCAAGCAGACGCTGTACCGCACCTCCGGAGACAGCCCCGTCGTGCAGGCCCTGATCGACGCCGCTGAGGCCGGCAAGCAGGTCCTCGCGCTGGTCGAGGTGAAGGCCCGGTTCGACGAGGCCAACAACATCGTCTGGGCGCGCAAGCTCGAGAAGGCCGGCGTGCACGTCGTGTACGGCCTCGTGGGACTCAAGACACACTGCAAACTCGCCCTGGTCATCCGCGAAGAAGAAGGGATGCTGCGGCACTACTCCCACGTCGGGACGGGCAACTACAACCCCAAGACCAGCCGCATCTACGAGGACTTCGGGCTCTTCACCGCCGACGCACAGGTCGGCAAGGACCTGACGCGCCTGTTCAACGAGTTGAGCGGGTACGCCATCGAGAAGAAGTTCAAACGACTCCTCGTCGCCCCGCTCCACCTCCGCAAGGGACTGATCCGCCAGATCGACGCCGAGCGTAAGAACGCGGAGGCCGGGATCCCCGCCCACATCCGCATCAAGGTGAACTCGATGGTCGACGAGGAGATCATCGACGCGCTGTACCGCGCGAGCGCCGCGGGCGTGAAGGTCGACGTCTGGGTGCGCGGCATCTGCAGCCTGCGCACCGACCTGGACGGCATCAGCGACAACATCACGGTGCGCAGCATCCTCGGCCGCTATCTCGAGCACTCGCGGATCTTCGCGTTCGAGAACGCCGGTGACCCGCAGGTGTACATCGGCAGCGCGGACATGATGCACCGCAACCTCGACCGTCGCGTCGAGGCACTGGTGCGCGTGACCGACCCCGCCCATCTCAAGGAGCTCCGGACCTTCTTCGACCTGGCGATGAACGACGGCACCTCGTCATGGCACCTCGGCGCCGACGGCGTCTGGGAGCGCCACGCCGTGGATGCCGACGGAAAGCCCCTGATCGACCTGCAGGATAAGACCATGGGGTTGATCCAGCGGCGCCGCCGCGCACGGGCGGTTCGATGATCCGGCGGCAGCTGCAGCTCCCGCCCGACTCCGAGACGGGGTCGAAGTGGGCCGACAAGGCGGTGTACGCCGCAGGCGCCGTGGTCTGGCGGATCATCGACGGCAAGTTGCGGATCCTCCTGATCCACCGCACCAAGTACCGGGACGTCACGCTGCCCAAGGGGAAGGTGGATCCCGGCGAGATGCTCGCCGAGACCGCCGTGCGCGAGGTGCACGAGGAGACCGGCATCCGCGTCTCCCTCGGCGTTCCCATCGGAGTGAGCCGCTACCACCTCGCCTCCCGCAAGCAGAAGGTCGTGCACTACTGGGCGGCCGAGGCGACGGAGGACGCGATCCGCGAGTCCACGTTCGTACCCAATCGGGAGATCGCGGCGCTCGAATGGGTCAGCGTGAAGAAGGCACGCAACCGACTGAGCTACCCGGTCGACCTGGAGATCCTCGACTTCTTCTCCAACCTGGTCGATGACGGCGTGCTGCGCACCTTCCCGGTGATCGTGCTGCGCCACGCGAAGGCGCTCTCGCGCTCGGACTGGAACCGCTCGGACGCCGCGCGCCCGCTCACCGAACGTGGCCGCACCCAGGCGAAGTCCATCGTCGGGCCGCTCCGCGCCTTCGGTGTGCGCAAGATCGTCACGAGTGACGCGGTACGTTGCGTCGCGACCGTCACCCCGCTCGCGAAGGCCCTCGGCCGGAAGCCTGTGCAGACGGAGAAGATCAGCCAGGACGCCTGGGAAGACGGCGCGGCCGATCTTCGATCCGTGGTCGGCCGACGAGTGCGGTCCGGAAAGCCGGCCGTGCTGTGCAGTCACGGTCCCGTGCTCCCCGGGCTGCTGTCGGAGATCGCCCTCGCGACCGGCACCGTCACCGGGTCGTATCTCGGCAGCGCCGCCGACCTCGAGCCTGCCGCGTTCTCGGTCGTGCACCTGTCGTCCACGAACCCCGGTTCCGGCATCATCGCGATCGAGACGCACATCCCGAAGGTCTGACGCGTCGACGGATTCCGGACACCACCGCCGGAATCACGCGGGAGCACCCCAGAGAGTCGCCCGTCGTTCACCTGCCGTTCACCTGCTCGGGAGAGTCTCGTTAACCGTCGCCCATAGCGTCACTGTGTGCCCTGCACCGGGCCCCACCCATCCAAGATCGAAGGATCCACAGTGAAGATCTCCCGAATCGCACGAATCGGCGCCATCGGCGCCGTCGCCGCTCTCGCTCTCGCCGGTTGCGCCGCGAACGAAGGCGGCTCCGGTTCCACCGAAGCTCCCACCGATTCCACACTCTCCGGAACGATCGACGCCACCGGTGCGTCCTCGCAGGCGGCCGCTCAGGAAGCCTGGGTCGCCGCGTTCCAGACCGCGAACCCCGACGTGACCGTCAACTACGAGCCCACCGGATCCGGTACGGGTCGCGAGAACTTCCTCGAAGGCGGCAGCAACTTCATCGGCTCCGACCGCGCGTTCAACGACGAAGAGGTGGCCGCCGGCGGCTTCGGCGCCTGCACGACCGACGACATCGTCGAGGTCCCGCTCTACATCTCGCCGGTCGCCGTCGCGTTCAACCTCGAGGGCGTCGACTCCCTCAACCTGGACGCCGCGACCATCGCGGGCATCTTCGCCGGCACCATCTCCAACTGGAACGCCCCGGAGATCGCCGCGCTGAACGACGGCGTCGAGCTGCCTGACCTGGCCATCTCGCCCGTGCACCGCTCCGACCCCTCGGGGACGCAGGAGACGTTCACCAAGTACCTCAACGCCACGGCGGGTGACGTCTGGACCTACGAACCGGCCGACGTGTGGCCGATCCAGGGTGGCGAGGCAGCGCAGGGCACCTCCGGTGTGAAGCAGGCCATCACGGCAGGCAACGGCGCCATCGGCTTCCTCGACGCTTCGCAGGCCGAGGGCCTCGGACAGGTCGCTGTCGGCGTGGGCGGGGACTTCGTCGCCTACTCGGCCGAGGCTGCCGCCAAGCTCGTCGAGAACTCGCCGCTGGTCGAAGGCCGCGGTGCAGGGGACCTCGTCTTCGACGTCGACCCCGCCACCGCTTCGGACGGCGCCTACCCGATCGCCCTGGTCAGCTACCTCATCGGCTGCGAGCAGTACGAGGACAGCAACGTCGCGGAGCTCGTGAAGGAGTACTTCACCTACATCGCGAGCGCTGAGGGCCAGGACGCTGCGGCCGAGAACGCCGGCAGCGCACCGATCTCGGACGGCCTGCGCGATCAGGTCCTCGCCGCGATCGACCTGATCCAGGTCGGCTGATCACGCCGACACGCTGACACGGTGCCCCCGCGTCCCGACGGGGCGCGGGGGCACCTCCCGGTCAGTATCCGATCCATATCGACCCGGCCCGAAACAGGGAGATCATGAGCACGACAGCCCAGGCGCCGACACCGACGCCGACCAAGGCGCCACCTGCGCCTATCAAGGCGAAGCAGCGACTTGGCGACCGGGTCTTCTCCGGCACCGCGCTCGGGGCGGGGATCGTCATCCTCGTCGTCCTCGCGCTCGTCGCCGCCTTCCTCTTCATTCAGAGCCTCCCCGCCTTCGAGCTCGACACCAGCGACAACCACATCCTCAAGGGTGAGTCCTTCTGGTCGTACGTGTGGCCGCTCATCTTCGGAACGCTCTGGGCCTCATTCATCGCCCTGCTCATCGCCGCTCCCATCGCGATCGGCATCGCGCTGTTCATCTCCCACTACGCCCACCGGCGTCTCGCCGCGGTCCTCGGCTACATCATCGATCTGCTCGCCGCCGTCCCCTCCGTCGTCTTCGGGCTCTGGGGCGGCCTCGTGCTCGCCCCGCTCCTGCAGCCGATCTACGCCTGGCTGAACGAGAACGCCTCCTGGGTCCCCTTCTTCGGGGGCCAGGTGTCGTCGACCGGGAAGACGATCCTCACCGCGGCTCTCGTGCTGGCAGTGATGTGCATCCCGATCATGACCGCCATCTGCCGCGAGGTCTTCCTGCAGACCCCGAAGCTCCACGAGGAGGCAGCCCTCGCCCTCGGCTCCACCCGATGGGAGATGGTGCGTATGGCCGTCCTGCCCTTCGCTCGCGGCGGCATGGTCTCGGCGGCGATGCTCGCCCTCGGCCGGGCACTCGGCGAGACCATGGCTGTGACCATGGTGCTCTCCCCGTCCGCGGTGGTCACCTTCCTGGTACTCACCGCGACGAACCCCACGCCGATCCCGGCCAACATCGCCCTGGCCTTCCCCGAGGCACACGACACCGGAGTGAACACGCTGATCGCCACCGGCCTCATCCTCTTCGTCGTGACCTTCGCCGTCAATGCGCTGGCGCGATGGATCGTCGCCCGCCGCGCCGAGTTCTCGGGAGCCAACTGACATGACCGTCCTGACCGCCGCTCCCGCGAGCACCGCGTCGCTCACCTCGGGCAAGCTCCCCAAGTGGGCTCCGTGGGCGCTGCTCGCCGCATCTTTCGCCATCTCGGCCGCGATCTTCGCCGTGGCCGCTGCCGGTTCCAGCCTCGCCGACTTCAACATTGTCGGTACCGTGATCTGCGGGATCCTGATCTACATGGTGATCATCACCGTGATCTCCTCCATCGCGGAGAGTCGACGCAAGGCGATCGACAGGCTCATGACCGCACTGGTCGCGACAGCCTTCCTCATCGCGCTCCTGCCACTCATCTCGTTGCTCTGGACGGTCGTCGCCAACGGCATCGAGCGCTTCGACCTGGAGTTCTTCTCCTACTCGATGCGCAACGTCGTCGGCGAAGGCGGTGGAATCGTCCACGCCATCTGGGGCACTGTGCTCATCACGCTGACAGCCACCGTCATCTCCGTACCCATCGGCCTGATGACCTCGATCTACCTCGTCGAGTACGGCCGCGGGAAGATCGCGAAGGCGATCACCTTCTTCGTCGACGTGATGACCGGTATCCCCTCGATCGTGGCGGGTCTGTTCATCTACGCAGTGTTCTCGCTGCTGGTGCGCCCGGGCATCTCGATGGGATTCATGGGAGCTCTCGCGCTTGCCGTGTTGATGACCCCCGTGGTCGTGCGAGGCAGCGAAGAGTTGCTGCGCATCGTCCCCAACGAGCTGCGAGAGGCGTCCTACGCCCTCGGAGTGCCGAAGTGGCTCACCATCCTGAAGGTCGTGCTGCCGACGTCGATCGCGGGCATCATGACGTCGATCATGCTGGCCATCTCGCGGGTGATCGGAGAGACGGCGCCGCTTCTGCTCACTGCCGGCTTCACCCAGAGCCTGAACACGAACATCTTCAACGGGCAGATGATGACGCTGCCGGTGTTCGCCTACAACCAGTACATGAACCAGGGCACGAACCCGGACGCGGCAATCGCCCGCGCCTGGGCAGCGGCCCTCACCCTCATCCTCATCGTCATGCTGCTGAATCTGCTCGCCCGACTCATCGCGAAGCTGTTCGCACCCAAGCTCGCCGGCCGCTGAGCGGCGGCCCACCCGGAATAGGAAACACGTGTCCAAGAGCATCGAAGTCAACGACCTCAACGTCTACTACGGCGACTTCCTCGCCGTCGAAGGCGTCTCCCTCGACATCCAACCGCGCAGCGTCACAGCCTTCATCGGCCCCTCGGGCTGTGGCAAGTCGACGTTCCTTCGCACCCTCAACCGCATGCATGAGGTCATCCCCCGCGCACGCGTCGAGGGCGAGGTCCTGCTCGACGGCAAGGACCTCTACGGCCCCGGAGTCGACCCGGTGCTCGTGCGCCGCCAGGTGGGCATGGTATTCCAGCGGCCGAATCCGTTCCCCACCATGTCGATCAAGGAGAACGTGCTCGCCGGGGTCAAGCTCAACAACAGCCGCATGTCGAAGAGCGACCAGGATGCCCTCGTCGAGAAGTCCCTCACGGGTGCGAACCTGTGGAACGAGGTCAAGGACCGGCTCGACAAGCCGGGTTCCGGGCTCTCCGGCGGCCAGCAGCAGCGACTGTGCATCGCCCGCGCGATCGCCGTGTCGCCGCAGGTCCTGCTGATGGACGAGCCGTGTTCGGCCCTGGACCCCATCTCGACCTACGCGATCGAAGAGCTCATCAGCGAACTCAAGAACGAGTTCACGATCGTCATCGTCACGCACAACATGCAGCAGGCCTCGCGCGTGTCGGACAAGACGGCGTTCTTCAACATCGCCGGCACCGGCAAGCCCGGCAAGCTCATCGAGTACGACGACACCATGTCGATCTTCACCACCCCCTCTGTGCAGGCCACCGAGGACTACGTCTCCGGCCGCTTCGGCTGACCCCTCGCGCGGGGACTTCGAAAACCCAGACCATTCGCACTCGTGACGGCGTGTCCCCCAGCGACACGCTGCTCTGAGTCCCGATGGTCTGGGTTTTCGCATATCCGAGGGTCGTGTGCGACGACTGTGTCGGCGAGGCCGCGCCGGTGTCGACTCTCCGGTTCACCTACGAGCTCATCATCGACGACTGGCCGCTCGTGGAGGCCGCGATCCGGGGTGCTCTCGCACGCGGAGCACACCTCGCCCCGGCTCTCCTCTGACGACTGCGTGGCGTGGCAAAACAGAGACGTCTCGCGCACGCCAGGGCGTGTCTGGTGGGGCACACCGCAGTGCGGACGGATGCTCTCCGTTTCGGCCCAGCGAACCGGACCGAGGAGAGGCTTCAGTCGCGGGGAGAGAGCAGGTAGCGGTTCAGGTCGGCTGTCAGGCTCGGGTCCACCGGGAGAGAGGCACCGTCGATCGCGGTGATGGCCGCGGCGAGGCGGACGCTCGACACCAGCCACGCCGCATCCGCTCGCGGGAGATCCGCTGCCGGGATACGGTCGTAGGCGGTCTCGAAGCCCTGCGCCGCGAGGTGCTCGTACACGCTGAGCTGGGTCGTCCCGTGCAGGATGCCTCCGTTCGGCGCCGGGGTCACGAAGCGGTCCCCGAACCGCAGGATCAGCGAAGCCGTCGGTGCCTCGAGCACGAAGCCGTCGCTCGAAAGGAAGATCGCATCGTCCGCGCCGCGGCGGTGAGCCTCACGCAGGGCCGCCATGTTCACGGCATACGACACGGTCTTGGCGCCCAGCAGCAACCACGGTGCCCGCTCGGCCGCACCGAGGTCGTAGCCACGGTCCAGAGTCACGACGCGCACCCCGTTCTCCCGCACGGCGGAGAAGTCGGGCGCCGGTGCAGCCGTGACCCAGGCTGTGGGAGTGGGCCCGTGCTCGACGCCACGACTGAGGATGAGCTTGATGACGGACTCACCGGATCCGAGCTGCGCCGCCGCCTCGTCGATGGCCTGATGCCACTGCTCGAGGTTCGGTGCGGGGAGATCGCACAGGCGCGCGGAGTGCGCGAGCCTCTCCAAGTGCGGGAACACTTCCTGCGCGTGTCCGTCGACGACGCCGATCGACTCGAACACGCCGTCACCCCGCTGCGTGCTGAGCTCACCGACGCTGAGCGCCGGCGCCGCCGCATCCAGCTGGGTGAACGTGTCGGCGTAGTCGGAGCGCTGCTCCTCGATGTCCACGGGATCGATCATGAATGCGAAGCGCCCGGTCATGATCCGAGCCTAGAGGGCGGGAATACCCACGGCTGCATCGCGTTACAATTGAATGGCCGGGCCGCATAACCCCGGGCTCCATTTTTTGCCGCTACGAGCGGCCTTCCGCCGAGAGGCGTTCTTGCGGCCCGGTCTTTTCTTGTGCAGGCGCGCCGAACGCTGCGGAAGCACCAGCGCTCCCCCGGTGAGGGTCCGCTCAGCTGAGGGCTCCTGTGCGCCACAGCACGGCCGAAGCTGCCAGATCCTGCGCATAGCTGCTCAAGCGGAGTGCCCGCGTCGTGAGCTCGCTGGCGCGCGCAGGCTCCGTCGGCTCGTAGTCGTCGGCGGTATGGGTCGCACCGGACGCCTGCACACGACAGAAAGCGGCGGCGCGATCGAGTGCCACGGCGAAGTCGCCGCGGAAGGCCCCGCGCAGGATGGTGTCGATGAGGGCGACGAGTTCCTCCGGCCCCGCCGGCACCGGAGCACCCGCGATCACGGTGTCCGCCGACGACAGTTCGACACGGCCCCGGTCGTAGAGCAGTGCGGCCGTGCGAGCGTCGGCGTGGATCGCCAGTTGCAGCACGTAGAGACGCCACAGCGCTCCGGGAAGCGTGCGCGATGGTGCCTTCGACCAGAGCTCGGCGATCTCGTCGATGCCGTGCTCGGCTGTGAAGGCCACGAGTCGCTCGGCGCTCGCGCCGCTCTCGTCCGCACGTACACGGGTCAGCAGCGCGGAAGCCGTGGCGTGCGCAACGCGGGTCTCCTCGGCGGGATCGTGCGAACCGACGATGTTGTCGAAGGCGGTGGTGGGGCGACGCACGGGGCGGTGGTGCTGCTCGGGCATCCCTCCAGGGTACGCGCGATCGACGACGGTCAGGCCGTGGGGATGACGATGACCGGGTCCGTGGTCGGCTGGCCTGTGGGAGATCCACCGGCCTGCTCGACGGTCACGGCGATCGCGTCGCCCGCCTGCATCTCGCCCGTCAGGAGCGCGGTGGCATCGCCGCCGTCCACATCGAACACACCCGCTGAGACCGGGGCATCACCGCGGACGAACCAGAGCTCGTACGTCTCCCCCTCTGCCGGGGTGGGGATGCCGTCGGCGACCAGCACGGCCTTGCCGACCGAGGCGGACCAGTGCGCGGTCGCCGATCCCCCGTCATCGAGGGCGACGGTCGCCTGCTCGGCGTCTCCCGCGGCCTCGATCTCCTGGAGCGCGACCACGCTGGCGGGAGGATTCAGTTGCTGGTTGAGGGCGACCGCACCGATTCCGACGCCGACCAGCACGGCCAGGCACGCCGCCAGGGCGAACACGCTCCGCGTCCAGCGGCGCTGCTTCGGCTTCTGCTCGGCACGAGTGTCGATGGCGTCGCCCTGGGTGGCGGCGGGGGCGTCCGTGATCGCCGAGGTGGCATCCGGATCGGACCGCGTTCCGCCGTCCTGGGGCAGGTCCGCGATCTGTGCGAGCAGCGCGGATCGGATGTGCGCGGGAGCGGTGACCGGTTCGACGGGGTCCGCGAGTGACGCAGCGGTGGCAGCATCCTCATCCACGGTGTCCTCCCATTCCGGGTGCTCCGCGAGGGCAGCGAGGTACCGACGCTCGTCGTCTGCAGACAGCGAGTGCAGCGCGGCACCTGCCGCGAGCTCTGCGAAGTCCTTCTCGTTCATGCCGTCACCCCCATCGCCGTGCGCAGACGGGTCAGCCCGTCTCGCATCCGTGTCTTGATCGTCCCCAGTGGCGCGCCCACGAGGGCCGCGATCTCGTTTTGACTGTAACCGCCGTAATACGCGAGGACGAGTGCTTCGCGCTGCGCTTCCGGAAGCCCCGAGAGCGCTTGGACGACCTTCCCTCCCTCTATCCCCAACTCGACCTGCTCCGCGACACTGTCGTGCGCGACGCCGATGTCCTTGAATCCTGCTCGTACGTCTCGGTCGGCGCTCGACTGCGATGCACGCACCCGATCAACGGCCCGGCGATGAGCGATCGTCATGATCCATGCTCGTCCCTGACCTCTGTTCGGAGCGAAGCGCGAAGCGGATTGCCAGATCTCCAGAAAGACCTCTTGGAGCACTTCTTCGCTCTGCGAGCGGTTGACCAGCACACGGAGAATGAGGCCGAACACGCGAGAGGAGAGCAGATCGTAGAGAGTCGCGAAGGCAGCTTGATCACCTGACGCGACGCGGACGATGAGGTCGGCGACAGCATCCTGCGTCGCTCCGTCCTCGGGAACGTCGAACCCATCGATGACCATCCCTATAAGCATGCCGCATCTCCGCTCCGGTCTCGCGCAGACGAGGCCGCTGCCGGAGCGATTTCAAAGATTTCTGAGATTCTTCCCATCCGATGCCGCAGGGGCTCCGAACAGCACTCGACGCCACGGAGAGGCCGTGGCTCAGTTCTGAAGGAGCTCGACATGTTCAGCACCAAGAAGAAGGTCACCGCGGCAATCACCCTCGGCCTGGCGAGCGCATTCCTGCTCTCGGCCTGTTCCATGGGCAGCGGCAGCACCACGGACGAGTCGTCCGAGCCGAAGGCACCGGAGACGTCGGAGTCGACGCCGATGGAGATGGACCCGGCGGCGAACCTGGTCGGTCCCGGCTGCGCGGCATACGCCGACGCCGTGCCGGACGGCGCAGGATCCGTCGAGGGCATGGCCCAGGACCCGGTCGCGGTCGCGGCCTCGAACAACCCGCTGCTGACCACGCTGGTCTCGGCGGTGAGCGGACAGCTCAACCCCGACGTCGACCTGGTCGACACCCTGAACGGCGGCGAGTTCACCGTGTTCGCACCGGTGGATGACGCCTTCGCGAAGATCGACCCGGCCACGATCGAGGCCCTCAAGACCGACAGCGCCACGCTGAGCTCGATCCTGACCTACCACGTGGTCCCCGGCCAGATCGAGCCAGCCGACATCGACGGCATGCACAAGACCGTGCAGGGCGCCGAGCTCGAGGTCACGGGCAGCGGCGACGACCTGATGGTCAACGACGCGAAGGTCATCTGCGGTGGAGTCCAGACCGCGAACGCGACCGTGTACCTCATCGACACGGTCCTGATGCCCCCGGCATCCTAAGCCGGGCGCTGTCGGGTGGGAGGACACCCGACGCACGCCCTTCTCGGGAGTAGGGGGAGGATCCTGAGAAGGAGAGAAGGGCCGTCAGCGGAGTCATGTCGCTGACGGCCCTTCTTCTTGCGCACTAGACTTGACGCAGGGGCCTCTAGCTCAGTCGGCAGAGCATCGGACTTTTAATCCGCGGGTCGTGGGTTCGAGCCCCACGGGGCCCACCACAACACGTTCAAGCGAAATCCGTTCAGGATTCGCCGTCGTGCACTCCTGCCAGGAGCTCGTCACGGATCTCGGCCACGCCGCTCGGCAGCGTCTCGCCCTCGAGGTCGAAAACCGGAGCGTCCGGGGTGCCGCCGATCGCGCACACCGCGACACTGTCCTGCCCGTCCAGGGTCTTCGGGATCACGACGAACCAGAGCGACTGCCCACCGAGCCACTCCGTGGTCGCCATGTCGGCGAAATAGGTCGCATCCGGCGCGAGACTCCGGGTCTTCTGCGTGCACAGTTCCACCAGTTGGGCGGTCGCGAATGCCGTCGCAGACTCGGTCGGCTCGGGTGTCGCCGTGTCGGTCGGAGATGACGTCGGCGAAGGCGAGGCGGTCGACGCGGTCGGCGAGGGGCTCGGCGCCGGCTCAGGAGCGCAGCCGGCGAGCAGCACGAGCACCGGCACGAGGACGAGGGCAGAACGGAAGCGCATGGCTGGATGCTACTGCCTCCCTGCTCCGATCCGACGGGAGCGCTCCGCGACCGCCCGACTCCGCCTCTAGCATCCTCCCCCGGTCCCCGGCCACCCCCTTCACTCCTCGCTCGTTCCGGGAGAGGGTCGACTCGTCCGCATCCGCGGGCGACTCCCCACGAAAGGATGAACGATGACCCTCACCGGCAACCGAGTGGCGTTCCTGGCGACCGACGGATTCGAGGACAGCGAGCTCACCAGCCCGTGGGAGGCGGTCACCGCCGCGGGCGCGAGCGCGACACTGATCGCCCCGGCGGGAGCGGCGATCACAGGGAAGAACGGTCACGAGCAAGCCGTCGACCTGCTCGCCTCCGAGGCGGCGGCCGACAGCTTCGACGCCCTCGTCCTTCCCGGCGGTGTCGTCAACGCCGACCACCTGCGCCTCGACAAGCCGTCGATCGCGCTCGCCCGCGCCTTCTTCGACCAGCACAAGCCCGTCGGCGTGATCTGCCACGGCGCCTGGATCCTCATCGAGGCGGACGTCGTGGACGGCCGGACGCTCACGAGCTACCCGAGTCTGACCACCGACCTCCGCAATGCCGGAGCGACCTGGGTCGACGAAGAGGTCATCGTGGACGAAGGACTCGTCTCCAGCCGCACACCCGATGATCTCCCGGCTTTCAACGCGAAGCTCGTCGAGGAGATCGGCGAAGGGAAGCACGCGGGCCAGACGGCCTGATTCCGCGCCCGCGGGCCGAGACCTCGGCCTCAGAGGCGAGCCCGATGCCGACGGACGGCCGCACGGTTGGCGCAGCGCACCGAGCAGAACCGCTGGCGACCGTTGCGCGTCACGTCCGCCACGACATTCGTGCACGGCGCGGCCTGGCAGCGCCCGAGCCTGCTCATTCCCCGGGTGACGAGATGCAGCGACGTGCCGAGGCTGATGATCGCCCGGAGCACATAGGGCAGCGACGGCACGTCATCGCGGTAGTGCAGGTGCCAGCCCTCGCCGTCGTGGTTGGTCAGCCGCGGATACGCGGCGGCGGCGGCGAGCTGTGCGTTCAGCAGCAGCGCCCTCGCGTCGGCATCGGGCTCGTCGACGATCGCGAGCCAGTCGTCGATGACCGCTCGGACTTCCGCATGGTCCTCGGGCGCGGGCGGGAATGTCTGCGTCATCCCGAGGGCGAGGGTGCGCTCCTCGATGCCGGCGCGATCCTCGGGCCAGTCGTTCGCCAACGACGCGGCCAGCAGGACCGCATACTCGCCGTAAGGGTTGAGATGCATAAGACCATTACATCACGCTGGATGCATGACCTCGCCGAACACTCTCCCGATCCCCCGCCTCCGACCGGAGACCGCGACCCATGAACACGGCTGGCGGGTGGAATCCCGACACCCGACGAGCGAGGGCGTCGTGCTCTACGTGCGCTGTGCGGACTGCGGATCCCGACGTGTCGACCTTCAGGAGCACCCTCACACACCACCCGTCGGGGTGAGCGCGGAACTCGGTGGTGCAGGGCGCTGAGGCTCAGACGTCGACGATCACGCGGCCAGCTCGATGAGCGTGCGGATCGTGCGGAGGTTGCGCGCTGTGCCCGCCACGCCGAGCGCACGGTCGAGCACCGCCTTCGTCAGCTTCGTGGAATGCACGCCGCCTTCGCCGTAGTCGATCCACAGGTCGTCGTCGACGAGAGCGAGGCGCTCTGCAGGGAGCAGGCGTTCCTCCAACGCTGCGAGCGCACCACTCGCAGGCCGCCCCTCGAGGAACATCGCGTGCACGAAAGTCACATCCCCTTCGGGAAAGGGCTGCGCGGACTCCGACGAGACCAGCTGCGCATGGGTCCGATGGATCACGGGGGTGTCCACCCCGAACTCGCGGTGGATCACGGAACGGACAGCAGCGCGTGCGGTCTCGGGATCCGGTGGAGTCGCGCAGAGGATGTTCCCGCTGGCGATGTAGGTGGAGATATCGGTGAGGTCCGTCTCGGCTGCCAGCACGTCGCGCAGCCGCCCCATCGGAACCCTGTTGCGCCCGCTGACGTTCACGGCCCGCAGCAGGAGGACGCTATGACTCACGCGTCCGCGCTCACGACCAGTTCCGCGCCGGCATGCACGAGCTCGGCCAACGCGGTCTCACTCGCCTCCGGAGCGACCCCCGCGACGAGGTCGGTCAGGATGCGGACGTGGACACCGTGGGCGATCGCGTCGAGGGCTGACGCACGGACACAGTGATCCGTCGCGATCCCGACGACATCCGCGCTGAGCACCCCGGCCGCCGCCAGTACCTCACCGACGGTCTCCTGTGCTTCGGTCTCCCCCTCGAACATCGAATAGGCGGGCTCGCCCTGCCCCTTGCGGACGTGGTGGGTCACGGAATCGGTCACCAGGAGCGGATCGTAGTCGGCCCCCGGGGTCCCGGCGACGCAGTGCACCGGCCAGGAGTCGATGAAGTCCGGCGTCTCGGCGAAGTGACCCCCATTGTTCCCCTCGGCGTCATGCCAGTCGCGGGAGGCGATGATCACCTCGTAATCCGTGGCGTGCGCGGCGAGGTAGCCCGTGACGGCGGAGGCCACCGCATCACCGCCCACGACCTCGAGCGCACCGCCCTCGGTGAAGTCGTTCTGCACATCGACGATGAGAAGCGCTCTACTCATACTTCGAGGTTACGCCGTGGGGACGGGAAAGGCCCCGTGATGTTCTTCGCATCACGGGGCCTTCGGAGCCGCTTGTCAGAATCGAACTGACGACCTTTTCATTACGAGTGAAATGCTCTGCCGACTGAGCTAAAGCGGCGTGCGACGCGTGAGCGGCGCGATCACCGATATTACCCTGTCTCGCGCTCGCTCGCGAATCGGGCCGGTCTCACTCGCAGCGGAGGCCGTCTTCGGGCACCACGTCGTCGAGCAGGAACGCCTCGACCGCGTCGTCGACGCAGATGTTGCCCTTGTTGTAGCCGGTGTGCCCCTCGCCCACGCGAGTGATGAGAACGCCCTCCTCCAGCTGATCCGCGAGCGATTCGGACCACTCGTACGGGGTCGCCGGGTCGTTGGTCGTCCCGATCACGAGGATGGGTCCCGCTCCTTCGGCCGTGATCTCACCCCGGGTTCCGGTCGGCGGATAGGGCCAGACCTCGCAGGAATCCGGACCGCTCCAATACGGCGCGATGGTGGGGGCACCCTCGGCGATCTTGGCATCGATGGCGGCTTCCGCGGCGGGGTCGTCCTCCACCGGGTAGTCCATGCAGTTGTATGCGCGGAACGCCTCGGTGGAGTTGTCGATGTAGACGCCGTCTTCGCGGCTGTTGTAGAAGTCGGCGAGGAGGAACGCCGAGGTCGGGTCGCCCTGCAGAGCCTCATCGAGCGCCTGCGTGAGGAATCCCCAGTTGTCCTGCGAATAGAGCGCCGCGATGATGCCCGTCAGCAGGGTGTCCGCGCCCATGAGTCGACCGTCTCCGCTCTGCAAGGGCGTGCGATCGACGCTCGCCAGCAGCGCTCCGAGATCGGCCATCGCTTCATCGACCGTCCCGGCGAACGGGCACTCCCCGGAGTCGAGGCAGCTCTGCATGTAGGCGCGCAGCGCCGATTCGAAACCGAGTGCCTGCGTCGCGCCGACCTCGAGGCCGGGGACAGCGGGATCGATCGCACCGTCGAGCACCAGACGCCCGGCCTTCTCGGGGTAGAGCTTCGCGTAGGTCGCGCCGAGGAATGTGCCGTACGAGTAGCCGAGGTAGTTCAGCTGCTTGTCGCCCAGCACGGCACGGATCAGATCCATGTCGCGGGCGGCGTTGACGGTGGTGATGTACGGCAGGATCCCGCCGCTGTTCGCATCGCACGCCTCGGCGAACGACTTGTGTGCGTCGAGCAGTTCGGCCTCCCACTCCGCGGTACCGCGGGCGGCGGCGGGGATGCCGTAGAGGTAGTCGTCCATCTCGGGGGCGTCGTAGCAGGTCACCGCGGTCGAGTCGCCGACTCCGCGCGGGTCGAAGCCGATCACGTCGAAGTTCTCGATGAGGTCGGCCCCGACGGCGAACCCGAGGTTGTTCAGGACGAGGTCCACACCGCTGGCGCCCGGGCCACCGGGGTTGGTCAGCAGCGAGCCGACCGGGGTCCCCTCTGCCCGGTGGCGCACGACCGCGAGCGTGACGTCGCCCGCTGCCGGGTTCTCCCAGTCGAGCGGCGCCGTGACGTCGGTGCAGTCGAAGCCGGTGCCGCACTCGGTCCAGGTCAATTCCTGCGAGTAGAACGGCAGCAGGTCTTCTGCCACACCCTCGGTATCGGGAGCGGCGGTCGTGGACGGCCGCGAGGACTGCTCGGGGATCATCGCGTAGAGGCAGCCGGAGAGGGCGACGGAAGCCGCGGCGAGGCCGGCGATGGCCCCGAGGGCACGCCGGAAGCGGGAAGTCGATCGGTTGTTCACGGTTTCCTCCCGCTCGTGATCGTCACGAGCAAGCTCTCCAGGGCGAGCAGCGGAGCGACATTGCGCTCCAGGGACTGCCGCGTCTCGGCTAGGTGGTCAAGTACGACAAGAGTACGGGTCACGGGCCAGACGGCCGCGAGCTCCTCGAGTTCGGGACGGAGTTCTCGGTTGATGAGGTCGCCGCCACGGTCGAACTGCAGCATCACGACGTCACGGAACAGCGATTGCAGGTCGGTGAGCACCCGGTCGATCCCGTCGCGCAGACTCCGGGTGGCGCGCTTCTTCTGATCGTCTTCGAGCGCGGACAGCTGGGTGCGCAGCGCCGGCGGCACCGCCTGGCCCTCCGCGATGCCGATCGTGCGCAGCAGCGAGGCGCGCTCGCTCGCATCGCGCTCGGCCGTGAGCGCCTTCGCATCCTCCGTCGCGGCCTGGATGATCCGGCCGGCGACCTCGACGGCATCGCCGACGCCGCGTACACCGAGGACGGATCGCAGCGTCTCGTCGCGGCGACGGCGCGCCGCATCGTCGGTCGCGAGCCTCTGGGCCATGCCGATGTGGCGCTGCGCGTGCCGAGCGGCCTGCTCGGCGATGGCCTCGTCCGCCCCCGTGCGCAGGCTGATGAGACGCGCGACATCGTCGACGTCCGGTTCCGTCAGCCGCAACGACCGCACGCGAGAGCGGATCGTGGGCAGGAGGTCGGCCTCGCTGGGGGCGCACAGGATCCAGACCGTCTGCTCCGGCGGCTCCTCGAGCGCCTTCAGGAGCACGTTGGACGTGCGCTCGACCATGCGGTCGGCGTCTTCGACCACGATCACGCGATATCGCCCGGCGGAGGGGGCGAAGTAGGAGCGCTCCACCAGGCCTCGGGCCTCGGCGATCGTGATGATGACCTTGTCGGTGCGCAGCGCGGTGACGTCGGGATGCGTGCCCGCCAGCACTTGCCGCATCACGTTCTCGTCGTCGGGGTGATCGGCGATCAGCGCGGCCGCGAAGGCATAGGCCAGGGTCGATCTTCCTGATCCGGGTGGACCGGTGATCAGCCAGGCGTGCGACAGCGCGGCGGGATCGGAGGCGGCGGCACGGAGCGTGTCGACCGCGGCGTCCTGCCCCCACACATCCACCCACGGGAACGGAGCGGGAACGGTCTGGGGCATGTACTCAGCCTAATCGGGACCACTGACCTCGTCGGGACCCTGACCTCCCCTCGCGGAGAGCCGCGGGCTGATCAGCCGAGCAGGTCTCCGACCCGCGCGCGGATCCGTTCGGCGATGCTCTCGGGAGAGGCAGCGGCGTCCAGAACCAGGAACCTGTCGGGCTCGGCGTCGGCGAGCGCGAGGTAGGCATCGCGGACCCGGCCGTGGAACTCTTCCTGCTCGGCCTCGAGGCGGTCGAACGGCTTGTCCGCCGAGTCGAGACGGGTGCGTGCTGCCGCGGGATCGAGGTCGAGAAGCACGGTCAAGTCGGGAAGGGCACCTTCCGCGGCCCAGAGCGACAGGTCGCGGATCTCTTTCGCATCGAGCACGCGCCCGGCTCCCTGATACGCCACGGACGAATCGAGGTAGCGGTCCTGCAGCACGACGTCGCCACGCTCGAGCGCCGGTCGCACGACGGTCGCGACGTGATGCGCACGGTCGGCCGCGTACAGCAGAGCCTCCGCGCGCGGCGCGATGTCACCACGGTGATGCAGCACGATGTCACGGATCAGCTGGCCGACCTCGGAGCCGCCCGGTTCCCGCGTGCGCACGACCGTGCGACCCGCAGCCACGAGCCACTCGGCGAGCAGGTTCGACTGCGTGGTCTTGCCGGACCCGTCGCCGCCTTCGAGCGTGATCCACACCCCGCGGCCTGAGGTCACGAGTCCGCCTTCTCGGCGGCCTTCGCGGCCGCGTTCGCCGCACGGGTGGCCGCCGCCTTCTTCGCCGCCGCCGACCGCGCGGCCGATGTCGCCGCTGTCGTCTTCTTCGCGGGAGCCTTCTTCGCGGGAGCCTTCTTCGCGGAGGTCGCCTTGGCCGCCGCCTTCTTGGCTGGCGCCTTCTTCGCCGGAGCCTTCTTCGCTGCTCCCCGCTTGGGGGCCGGCCCCTTGGCACGCTTGTCGGCGAGCATCTGCACCGCGATCTCGAACGTGATGTCTTCGACGGTCTGACCACGCGGGATGGTCACGTTGGTCTCTCCGTCGGTGACGTACGCCCCGAAACGACCGTCGCGAATGCGGATCGGCTTGCCGCTGACGGGATCGGCCTCGAACTCGGCGAGCGCGCTCGACGCCCGTCGACCGGCACCGTACTTGGGCTGCGCGTAGATCTCGAGCGCCTGCTCGAGCGTGATGCTGAAGATCTGCGACTCGCTCTCGAGGGAACGGGAGTCCGTGCCCTTCTTCAAGTACGGACCGAAGCGGCCGTTCTGCGCCGTGATCTCATCACCGGATTCCGGGTCGACACCCACCACGCGCGGGAGGCTGAGCAGCTGCAGCGCCGTGTCGAGGCCGATCTCATCGACGGACATCGAACGGAAGAGCGATGCCGTCCGCGGCTTGGGTGCCGCGTCCTTCTTCGCTCCGCGCTTCGGCTTCGGGGCCTCGACGACCTCTCCGGTCGCTTCATCGATCGCGGCGTCTTCCGCCACCGGATCATTCTCTTGCACATAAGGCCCGAAGCGGCCGTCCTTGACGACGACGATCTTGCCGTTCGCCGGGTTCTCCCCGAGCACGCGGTCGCCCGCGACAGGAGCATCGATGAGCTCCTGTGCCTTCTCCGCTGTCAGCTCGTCGGGCGCCAGGTCTTCCGGCACGTTCACGATGCGCGGCTTCGCCTCCGGGTTCTCGGGGTCGGCGACCTCGAGGTACGGGCCGTACTTGCCGAAGCGGAGAGTGGCCGTGTCGGTGATGCGCGTGGAGTTCAGCGCACGCGCATCGATCTCGCCGAGGTTGTCGACGACCTGACGGAGGCCGACGTGCGAGTCCGAGCCGAAGTAGAACGACTTGAGCCATTCGACACGGTTCTGTTCACCGCGCGCGATGGTGTCGAGGTCGTCTTCGAGCGCTGCCGTGAAGTCGTAGTCGACGAGGTCCGCGAAATGCTCTTCGAGCAGACGCACCACGCTGAACGCCAGCCACGTCGGCACCAAGGCCTGGCCGCGCTTGACGGCGTAACCGCGGTCGAGGATCGTCTCGGGGATCGACGCGAACGTGGAGGGACGACCGATGCCCTTCTCCTCGAGCACCTTGACGAGCGAAGCCTCGGTGTAGCGCGGCTTCGGCGTGGTGCGGTGGCCCTTCGCCTCAGCGTCCGACACCGCGAGCTGATCGCCCACGGCGACAGCCGGGAGCGACTGGTTCTCCGCAGCATCCGCGTCACCGCGCTTCTCGTCCCGCCCTTCCTCGTAGGCCTCGAGGAAGCCCTTGAAGGTGTAGACGGTTCCGGACGCCGTGAACTCGGCCTTCTTCCCCGCGGCATCGACGGCGATCGTGACCGTGGTGGTCTCGTACTTCGCGTCGGCCATCTGGCTGGCGACCGTGCGCTTCCAGATGAGGTCGTAGAGGCGCTGCTCATCGCGATCGAGCTCGGACGACAGCGATGCCGGCGTCCGGAAGTTGTCGCCCGAGGGACGGATGGCCTCGTGCGCCTCCTGCGCGTTCTTGCTCTTGGACTTGTAGACCCGCGGCTTCAGCGGCACGGCGGCATCACCGTAGAGGGCCACCGCCTGGCTCCGCGCCGCCTGCACCGCCTGGGTGCTCAGCGACGTGGAGTCGGTACGCATATAGGTGATGTACCCCTTCTCGTACAGCCGCTGGGCGACACCCATCGCCTGCTTGGCTCCCATGGAGAGCTTGCGCCCGGCCTCCTGCTGCATCGTCGAGGTCGTGAAGGGCGCGTAGGGGCTGCGCGTTCCCGGCTTGGCCTCGACCTTGGTGACGGAGCCGGAGCCGACCGCGTCGATCGCCTCGGCGAGAGCGGAAGCCGCGGCTTCATCGAGGACGACGACGGCCTTCTTGAGCTTTCCGTCGTCGTCGAAGTCGGCGCCTCGTGCGAGCTGGCCGCCGTCGACGCGGACGAGGCGGATCTTGAAGGACGTGCCGGACGCCGCGGCTGCGGCGTCGACGTCCCAGTACTCGGCGGAGGTGAACGCCATGCGCTCACGCTCCCGGTCGACGATGAGTCGGGTCGCCGCCGACTGGACGCGTCCTGCGGAGATTCCGGTCTTGACCTTGTACCAGAGCACCGGGGAGACGTCCCAGCCGTACAGGCGGTCGAGGATGCGGCGGGTCTCCTGGGCATCGACGAGGTCGTGGTCGAGCTCGCGGGTGTTGCCGACGGCCGCCTGGATCGCATCCTTGGTGATCTCATGGAAGACCATGCGCTTGACCGGGACCTTGGGCTTGAGGGTCTCCAGAAGGTGCCAGGCGATCGCCTCGCCTTCGCGGTCCTCATCTGTCGCGAGCAGGAGTTCGTCGGCACTCTTGAGGGCGCGCTTGAGCTCGGCGACCGTCTTGGTCTTGCGATCGGACACGACGTAGTACGGGTCGAACCCGTTGTCGATGTCGATCGAGTACTTCCCGTAGGCCTGCTTGTCCTCCGCCGGAATGTCCTTCTTGTCGGCGAGGTCGCGGATGTGGCCGACGGAGCTGAGCACCTCGTAGCCGTCGCCGAGGTATCCCTGAATAGACCGCATCTTCGTCGGGGACTCGACGATGACGAGCTTCTTGCCTTCAGCCAAGGGTGCGTCCTTTCTTCGAAGCACACCATACACACCACTGTGTGGGGTCATTCACAGTGAGCGAGGTCGCGCGGCCGTCACTGTCCCTCGGGTGGCCCGGCACGGGCTCGGGAGACGGCTGCGAGTCCAGCGTACGCCGCCTGCACCTCCACGGTCGCCACGAAGCCCTCCAGAACGCATCCGGTGAGGTCGGCACCGGCCGCCTCTGCGACCGTCGCGGCGAGGGCGCACGGCTCCGCCGAGGTCGGCACGGCGCCGCTGGCGGCATCGGCCGCAGCGAGTGCCGCGGCATCCGCAG
>NZ_JRKC01000002.1:0-64341 GCF_000800925.1 Microbacterium sp. ZOR0019
GGGGGGGGGGGGGGGCTCGGATATCCGGAAGCGCCTGCGCGTCGTGAAACGCCGATCAGGCTGCTTTGGGGGCCGTGGTCACCCAAACATCGTTGTGACTTCGCCCTGATGGGCTGTCGCGTCGTATTTGATACCGACTTGATAGCGTTGCCGGACGCCGTCCAAGTCTGGAAATTCGACTTGCACGGTGAATAGGAGGGCGTCGTTCTCCGGCGCGGGGACCGACTCGCCGTTGACCTTTTTGCTCCCTTCAACTGAGCGGAGGTTGAACAGGAGGCTCTTGTCAAGTTCCTTCTTGATTGCGGCGGCAAGCTCATGGCGGTCGAACGCGGCGAGTCCCGCTTTTCGGATCGATGCTCCGTGCCCGCGGCCTGGCTCTTCGCTAGTCAGGTAGTCAAACCGCGTCTCGCTGATCTCGAGTGTCATGCTCGCGATGTCGCGCATCGTCCCGGATAGGACCCCGAGAGCCGTGGCGCTATCCGAGGCGCCCCACTGAGGAACTCCCATATCGATGCGGAAATCGAGCAGGGTGCTGTACAGGTCCTCGTTGACGCCGACGACGTCGAACTTGAAGTCCTCGAATGGATAAGCACGGAGGTTGGCGTGGCCATCATCGTCTTCCGCTGTTATGATCTTGTTGTCGACCCGGAGTGCTACTTGCGGAAGCGGGAGGCTCGTTTTCAGTGGAGTCCAGGCGGAACAGTCGACGAAGCCGAGGTATGCCGGGCTATTGCTGCGGATCTCTTGGTCGAGTGCGGTGAGCTGCGCCTTGGAGACGTTCGTAAAGTAGACGACGTAGTATTGCTCGCTCGAAAGCCTCGGAACCTCCTGGCCGGATGGGCGGACGAGTTGCCTGTCGAGGATTTGCCAGATCGTCGGCGAAGGCAGCCCGATTATGTCGCCTTCAAGGATTGCCGTTCGCGTAGGTCCCCCAGCGGCGCGGAGCGCAGGAAGCCAGGCCATCGCGAACTCGCTTCCGTAGCTCCAACTTGTCGCCTTCGATGAGTCGAAGATGTATGCCGCCTCGTACCGATTTGAGCGGGGCGTGAGGGCTGGTTTCAGATCCGTATACTCGACTCCTTTGCTCTTGAGGACCGCGGTGGCCTGGCGGTGCATCGCCCGCAGCAGCAGCTGTACTTGGTCGTCGGTCAGGTCGAGGCTGGCGGCCATCACCTCGACGAAGATACTTGTGTAGGTGTTGATGGAGTGAATGACGAACGGCTGCTTCAGTAGCTCGATCGGGGTAATTTCTGCATGATCCATTGGCATCTCTCAGCTCTTCCGTACTCGAACGAGGCTCGAGCATCTCGTGGGATCGACGTGCCTAACTTAGGAGGCGAGCTCGTATGGCGTTCAGGTCGAGCTGTGTTCGTTCGATGACATCAGTCGCGCAGGTCATGCACAAGCGTCGATCGTTGGTGAATCCGGCTTTTTGAACCTTCAATAGCCCCACGCGAGTTCCACCGGGGAGGCTCGTCTTGCATCGCGCGCAGGTGCTTCGGATCTTGGTTTCTCCGACGTCCAGTCCTCCGTTGCCCGCGCTGATGAGCGAGGGTGCTCTACCTCTTGGCATTTTTCGACTCCTTCGCTGCGATCAACTGCCGAACCATCTCGATCGCGACTCCCGGCAATAGCTCGAGCGCCTTGGTGTAGTCGTCTCGGCTCCAGTCATCTCTGGGGTGATCGTTCACTCGAGACTTGATGTTCCGATTGAGCATCACGAGCACGGCGACAAGGTTGTTGGCGGCGCTGATCTCCGGCATCAGACGAGTTGGAATGTCTCGGCCAGCGATGCTAAGGCTGGCGTTGGTCAGGACCGTCTTGGCCTTGGCCCTGATTTCGATGTCGAGCTGTTTGCGCAGCCGCTCAAGTTCCTTTTGCGGCTGGACTGCTAACGGATCGACTGCGGATGTCATTCCAGCATCGACTTGCCGCTTCGCCTGAATGATGGTGTCGGCGTAGGAAGCATCGTAACCAAGGGCCTCGAGTTGTCCGCGGAGCTCCTCGAGGCGTTCCTCTTCATCATCGACGAACTCTTCCTCGTAGAGGCTGTCAGCTATTTCGCCGTGCACCACGAGAGGTGCACGGATGGCTCGACGACCGCCACCAGCCCCTCGTGGGAGCGGGGGCTCCTGTTCGAGGCCGCCGTTGATCTGCGCCCAGAACTCCTCGTCATCTTTCTCGAAGAGTTTGAAATCGTCGACGAGCGCATCCAGGTTCATGCCGGCGTGCGTCACGATGAAGCCGTAGTTGTCCGGGTCGCGAGGTGCGTTTTGCACATTCACTCGCATGATGCGGCCGACAAACTGCAGGTATGGAGCGAGAGTACGATACGGGCGGAATATCGCTGCGACACTGAGCTGCGGGTGATCGAATCCTTCACCAAGGATCTGGACGTTGACCACAACGTCGAGCTCGTTGCTCCGTAGCCGCTTCATGACGTCGCTCTGCTCGTCCTCCGTCAATCCACTGTGGATGACGGCAGCCTCGTAGCCGCGTTCCTCGTAGAAAAGCTGGATCTTCTTGGCGTGTGGAATCGACATTGCGACTGCGACGATCTGGTGCTTGATACTCGATTCGTTGCGAAGGTGCTCCAACTTTTCGAGGCTGTTGTCGACGATGGACTTATTGCATTCGTCAGACATCGCGATGCCACGACTGAACCACTCCTTGTCGCGGAGCTTCATAACTTCGTCGAGCGTCAGAGTCGTGCGCTCCGATTCGCCCTTGAAAGTGAGCTCGATCTCGCGCGGCGAAACGTAAACGGCTGTGAGCCGCTTGATGTAGCCCTTGGTCACAGCGCTCCGAAACGGATATCGGTACAGCCGCTCTCCGCCGACTTCTTTGGCGTCGCTGCGGAACGGGGTCGCGGTCAGGTTGATGACTTTGGCTTCCGGGAAGTGATCATGCACCTTTTGCCAGCTGTCCGCGGCGCTGTGGTGTGCTTCGTCGACGATGATCATGTCGAAGTAGTCCGAGGGGAACTTGTTGAGCCACTTGTCTGTGTTGGTTGAAAGCTGCTGAACGTTCGTGACGACGAAGTGGCTCTCGTCCGTGACGGTCACGTTGCCGGTGTCGAGGGTTGTCACGTAAGGACCCGACACCATGTCGACCTTCCTCAGAACGTTGGTACGACGCCAGAAGCACTTCAGGTTGGTGATGTCGAGGTTGTTCTTCAGCTCGTTGCGGATCGTGAGGTTCGGTGTGATGACGAGCACGCGGCCCGCCGCGATCCCCAGCGGTGCGATTGACACGAGACCTGACTTGCCACACCCAACAGGCAGCTGGACAAGTGCGACCTTGTCTTTCGGGTCGGCTTTGAAGAAGTCATAGAGCTTCTTGTACGCCTCTTTCTGGGGTTCGCGCAGCAGCTGGTTGTCGACGATATTCGCTTCGACTGTCTGGAAATAGCCGCCGATCGTCTTCGAGACGGAGAGCCAGCTGTCGAGCTCTGTGGTGTTGAAGCGCCACTGCTTGTCGATCTTCTGAGCGGGGATTTTCCCTGTCTGCGCAAGCTCATACAGTTTGGTTCGGCCGAGGCTCAGATATTTGGAGGCTTCGTCAGGTGTCAGCCAGGTCCTCTGCGTATCCATGCCGTTTCCTATCGTTTGGTATCGTACGGTACGAGAATCAACGTAGAACCGTGTGCTCTGATTGTCAATGGGGACGTTCAAGACGAACCAGGTAGGTTGCTTTCGAGATGAGGTACATCGCCAGGTCCGCTCGTAGGACCCGAATCTGCTAACGCTCACCACGGTAGATCCAACACGTACCTGCCCGCACTCAACGCGGGGATACTGTGCTTGCGCGTTCAACTAGCCGCCCGCCCGCTCGCGCGATGTACGTTCCAAGTGGGACGCCCTCTCGCCTGCGCACTCGGGCACCTCCGCTGACTCTTGGACAAGGCTGAGCGCCACCTGTCTATCCCACGTCAGGCCTCGCGGATCTGCGACTGTAGCGTGCGCATGCCCATGGACAGAATGCGATCCAGCGGCAATATGCTCGCTGCCTTTCGCCCCACGCCTCTCGGTGAGCAACTCTGTGATCAACTTCGTACGATGTAGCATGCCGCCGGCCGAGGAGTAGACGTCGGCGATGAGTCTCACTTCCCGGCAATGAGCGAAGGCTGCTTCCTCGACCTCGCGGATGGGGCGCGGCGGGATTCGCAGTGGCCTAGTAGCGCTTGATGCGGAAGAAGTAGGAGTGCTCAACCTTGTTCCGTCTCACGGCCCGGGAAGCGAGGGATCGAGTGTCACGACGGCCGAGGGAGTCTTCGCGACGAATCACTTGGGCAACGCATGAGTCTTGAGAGCTCGCGAGGTGCGTGGCCGTGCCAATCACAGGCTCACTGAGCTTACTTAGCCCTTGTTAGGACCGGCAGCACGCTTGCCCTGCGTGTTTGCCATGGGAGGGCTCGCCGACAGGTCAGGGTTGACGTGTCCGTGCTTGCTGTCATAATCAAGGCCAAATGGTGCCTACGAGTACATCCCCAGAAACGCATACGTTCCCTCTGTGGTCGGATGAGCCGGCGAACACGGATCTTCTCGCGTTCCGCGCTGTCGCCGAGACGGTTGCCGACGCCATCTTCGACGATGCCCTGGATCCGATCGCCGTCGGACTCTCCGGCGCGTGGGGGAGCGGCAAGACTAGCGTCCTCGAACTGGTCGTCTCGGAAATCGATGTCCGGTCAGAAGGCGCCGATGGCAAGGTTCTTGTCGTGCCGACGCAGCCCTGGCGATACGACCCGACGGTCGGGCCGAAGGAGAGCCTGATCGGGGAGGTGCTCGGCGCGCTGAGCTCGGAGTTCCAGGCCACTGACCCTGCTGCGAAGACCGCGGTCGACACGCTGAAGAAACTCGCCCGGAAGGTCAACTGGACCAAGGCCGTCAAGATGGCGGCCCGCACCGCGATCACCCTGCAGCTCCCGGAGATCGACGACGTCTTCGGGCTTGTCAGCGACGATCCCGAGAGCCTGGATGGCGAGAAGGGCATGGCCGAGTTTCGGGAGCAGTTCCAGGAGCTCCTCGCCGACCCGGCGCTCAACCATGTTTCGCGTGTGGTCGTGCTCGTCGACGATCTCGACCGGTGCCTTCCGGACACTGTGGTCGAGACTCTGGAGGCGATTCGCCTGTTCCTCTCTGCCAAGGGCATGTCTTTCGTGATCGCGGCGGACGAGGAACGTGTGGCCGAAGCGATCCAGCAGAAGTTCCACACCGCAGACGGTGGACTGGACGAGGAATCGCCCGCGAAGCTGTACCTCCACAAGATCGTCCAGACGACGATCCCCGTGCCCGCGCTGAGCCGCTTCGACACGGAGGCCTATCTCTTCCTGCTCCTGGCCAAGGCAGGTATGGACGACGCGGAGTACACCGACCTCATCATTCAGTGCGACGCGCTGCGGCTCACCGCACCGAGCCTCGACTCGCTGGCCGTTCCCGAGGGCAGCCCGCTGGTCGACCATCTGATCACCGCGTCGCGACTGACCCCGATCCTGTACGAGAAGTTCCACGGCAACCCCCGACGCATCAAGCGGTTCCTCAACGACCTCAACGTGCGCCAAAGCATCGCGCGGCGGCGCGGCTTCACGCTCGCTCCGGACGCCGTTGCCAAGCTGATGGTTCTTGAACGCATCCTCACCGAGGACTTCGCGCAGGTTCTCGACTGGCTCGCCACCAACCAGTTGCGAGACAAACTCGATGCGCTCGAGCTGGCCGCTAACGGCACCGCGGAGGAGCGCGCTCCCGAGGCGGAGGCCGACACCCCGGGGGACGGCGAGACCGCAGCCGCGGTTTCCGAACCGAAAACACCCGTCCGAGCCAAGCGCGCTGTCGTCCCCGTCGAGGAGGTCGCGCCTGCACCCGCAGTGGACGATGGCTTCAGCGACACGATACGCCGATGGGCGAAGCTCCCGCCCGTCCTAGATGCTGCGGCGATCACCGGATATCTGTATCTCGCGGCATCGTTCGCGAAGATCGAGGTCGTCGACACCGGTCTTCCCGAACGGCTCCGGGATATCGCCGCCGCGCTCACATCGTCGCTCAAGGTTGATCGCTCCGGCATCACTGACGAGGCACTTCGCGCCCTGCCCGAGGCGGACGCCCGCACACTAGTGAGCTTCCTCGGACGCCGCACACGTGACCAACCGTCGATCCAGAAGTTCTCGTTCGAGAGCCTCATTCGTATCGCCGCCACCCAACCGGCTGTCACTGGTGAGGTGATCGGCGCGCTGAGGTCGATCCGCAGCGCCGACGTGGAGGCGGCAACGGTTATCAAGCTGCGCGCGCTGGACAAGCCGACCTATGGGGTCGTCCTCGAGGCATGGAAGGCTGGGGCGACGCTCGAGCCGGTGGTTAACGCGATCCGCGTCGTCGAGACGGGATGGGGGACCAGTGGGCACTAGCGGTTCCTTCGGGGGCAGCGGCGGCTCCGACGCTAAAGACCTGCGCGACAACATCGCCGGGTGGCTTGACGGAGGCGGATTCGGCGGCGCTGACGGCAGCGACGGGGATGGTGACGGCGCAGGCGCGGGTACTGGCGCACCGTCGAGTCCTCAGAGCGCGCCCGGTACTGGCGGCCCCAAGATCGACCTCGGGCCCGCCGTCCGACTCCTCTTACGCTCGCGTGGCGGACGCAGCGATGGCCCCGGCGGTGGGGGCGGGGGCGGCGGGGGAGCTGGTGTCGGAGGCCGCTCATCCGGCGGGGTGACCCGTTCCGTCGGCCGGATCTCACGGACTGCGGGACGTGCGGGAAGCCTCGCGCTGGCGTACTCGGCAGGCAATCGCGCGGCTCTCGACCGGGCCGGCCTCAACTATGACGAGCTCCGCGCGATGGATCCTGTCGCCGTCGGCCTCAAGATCCTCGAGACTGCATTCGAGGCTAAGGCCGACAGCACCCTCGCCGATGCAGAGGAGCGCGATATCGCGGCCGAGGTCGTCTCCTGGATCCTCGAACACCCAGCTGACCGGGCACCCTCTCCGGAGGAGGTGGTCCGCAAGACCATCCAAACCACCATCGCCGAGACCGCACTGACCGAGATCGCCGCCAGCCTGCACGACAAGGGCGCATCCCGCGCCGAACGTCAGAGCGTCGAGCAGCAGATCCGCGACGTCGCTGCCGAGTACGCCGCCCAGGCGAACCTCGGCAGCGCGGGCGCGAGCGAGCAGGAGATGGCCACGGCCATCGAGACCGGAATTCGAGACATCGGCACGATCTTCGGGGCGTCCTCATGAGCCGTCTCATCCTCACCCTGTCTGACGCGATGGCCACAGCGGCGCTCGACGCCGGGACCTATGACGAGGTCTTCCTCTGGGCCGGCGCAGGCCGCACCACCTTTACAGGTGCTAGCGACCCGTACCTCCACGAACTCGGCGCCGTTAATCCCGTCAACGTCGACCTCGTCCGTATCGCGCTCGGGGTGCTCGCCGCCGATCGATCAATACTCCGCGCCCGCGGCGGCTCCGACTGGAACGCCCGCGATCTCGATCTGACTATCGACGTCGCCACCCCAGAAGTCTGGAACGCCCGGGCGGGCGAGCTTTCAACACTTATCGGCTTCCTCACCGGAGACCACTGGACCTTCGCCTTCGCGCAGGCGCCCGCCGCAGCGTTCCCTCCTCTCGCGGTGGAGGGGCAACCCCACGGCCGCACCGTCCTGCTGAGCGGTGGCGCTGACTCGGCAGTCGGCGCAATGCTGTCCGCCCTCGAGCTCGGCGCTGACAGCTCACAGGCGCTCGTGTCCCACTTCAGCTTCACCGCACTCTCGCCGGTGCAGCGCGATCTCGTCACTGCCATCGACGGGCTCGTCCCCGGGCAGACGCAGGTTCACCATCAGTTCCACCTCAACCGGGGGAGCAGGCGACTCGACGGCACCCAGTTCCGCAGCGAGACGTCGACCAGGTCGCGCTCGTTCCTGTTCCTCGCCCTGGGACTCGCGGTTGCCGAGCGTGCCCAGTCGACGCTGTGGATACCCGAGAACGGCTTCGCCTCCCTCAATCCGCCGCTCGGACCTGACCGTCGCGGCAGCCTCTCCACCCACACCACCCACCCGAGATTCCTCCGCGACCTCAGCGCCCTCGTCACTGCCGTCGGTGGCCACGGCGCGCTTGAGAATCCGTTTGAGACGATTACCAAGGGCGAGATGTTCCGCCGGGTCGCCACCGCGGTCGGCACTGACGCGGCATCCACGTACCTGAGCGCGACCAACTCGTGCTCACACACCGATGGACGCTACAGCGGCGCGCCCGCGGGCGCGGCCTGCGGCGTCTGCTTCGGCTGCCTCGTGCGACGGTCTGCGTTCGTGGCCTCCGGCATCACGGACGCGACGAACTACCTGGTGGATGACACCACCGGGCGCTTCGACGGGTTCGTGAGCGGCAAGAGCATTGTCGAGCCGGTACGCGACTTCGTGGATCGCGGGGTGCGTCCCCGCGACGTCATGGCGATGTCCCTGCCCGCCAGCTACCGCGCGCAGGACGCGCTCGCGCTCTGCGCAGCGGGCGTCGACGAACTGCAAGGCGTTGTCGGATGAAGCTGGCGCTCCCACCCCTCGACCTCCATGCACATATCAAGCCGACGATCCCGGCCCGGGACCTGGAACGGCTCGGCGCGGTCGTGTTCGCGGCCACGCGATCGCTCACCGAGTTGGAGTCCACGCAAAGACGTCGCGACGCCGTGACCATCTGGGGCCTCGGCTGCCACCCCGGCGTCCTGACGGCACAGAACGAGTTCACGCAGGAACGATTCGCATCGCTCCTGCGCACCACCGCCTTCGTGAGCGAGGTCGGCCTCGACCGCCGATCGAAGGTTCCCATGGAAACCCAGGAGGCCACATTCCGCGCCATCCTGACCGTACTCGCCGGCTCGCCGCGAATCGTGTCTATCCACAGCAGCGGTGCGTGCGAACGCGTCCTCGACCTCCTTGAGCAGACGCCCATCCAGGGTGCCGTGCTGCACTGGTGGCGGGGGACACCCGCGCAGACCGCCCGGGCCGTCGCGCTCGGCTGTTGGTTTTCAGTCAACGCCGCGGGCATGAAGCACGCAGCTGACGTCGCGCTCATCCCGGACGATCGAATCCTGACCGAAACCGACCACCCATCCGGTGACCGCTCGGCGCCCGTGCCGCGCCAACCTGGTGCGGTTCTCGACGTCGAGAGCGAGCTCGCGAGGCTGTACGAGGTTTCGCCTACCGAGATGCGGCTTCGCCTATGGCGCACCCTCGGTGATCTGGTTCGAGCGACGGACGTCGCCTTGCTCCTGCCCGCGCCCGTACAGCGGATGCTCTCGACGCTCTAGACCACCTGTCGCTCGATGGGCGCCGTGCCTCGCGCGATCTGTGTGGGCGTAGGCGAAGGTCGCTCGCCGGGCGATGAGGGTGAGAGAGCCTCGCGGTACTAGCGACTACTAACCACCCCGAGGCGGAAAACCACTGCCCTAGGCATCACACGGGCTATCCAACTAAGTCAGTCGTTGGCGCGGTGCTTGTGCCGGACCTCCCGCACGCTGAGGGAGCTGCTGAAAGCCTGAAGACTAGTGCCCGTTGCGCGGCCTTATCGGGGTGCCGACAGTCCGGAGCCCGTTGAGGACGGTCTGAGTATCGAAGCCGAGCCGCCGGCCGATCCTCGCCGCGGAATCTCCCACGCCGTACTGTTCGACGGCCGCTGCCAGGTCTGTGGCGGTCATCCGTCGAACAGCCTCGATTCCTCGCGCGGATAGATGCTTCGCGACAGTCTGTCGTGAGATTCGGAACTGACGGGCGACCGCATTGACGCTGCGCGTCGTTTCGTAGCAGGCGACCAGGTCATCGATCTCGGCTCCGCGAAGTCGCCGCGCAGGCTTAGCTGTCGAACGCATGGCCGGCGATCGTCGCGGCTGGGCTGCGGCCGATGCAACCTGGGCGGCCACATCGGGCTTACCTGATTGTTTGGAATAGGCATGCAGCAGGTCCACCGAGAAGACGACCGATCTGACATGAGAGATCATGACTGGTCGGCCGTTTTTGCTTCGGCGTGCGCACCCGTCGGCCGTATCCTCGCTCATTGAGCACGCCTCGCGCTGCCGTCTTCGAAGGACGCGCGCCACGAGGCAGATCGTTCAGAGGTCGCAGCTGCCTCCGATGCAACATTCCGGGGATGATCGGACATGAGCAGTAGTGAACGGATCATCGGAGGAAACCCATGGACGACACACAGCTCAACCGGCTGCTCACGCCACAGGACAAGTGGGCGGAGTCGCCCGAAATCCTCGACGCGATGCTCGAACGTGTCGCCAGGAACGCTGCAGAGCAGCACGTGCGCCCGCCGCGTCGCCGGCGGGGCGTCCGCATCGCCACGACACTAGCTGCGCTCCTGGGCGTCGGAGTTCTCGGGATGGCGGCAGTCGTCTACATTGCCCCGAACTTCACCCCTGACGTCGTCATCCCGATCTCGTACGTCACGGACGAGGGGACCTCGGTCGAGTGCACGTACTCCCTCGCGGTCACCTCGTGGGACGGCACAAACGTCACCGAGGCCAAGGACTGGATCGCCTCGCACGACTGGACCGGCATCGGCCAGCGCGGCTACGACCTCGGCGAGAAGGATCCCACCAACGTCGGCGATCCCGACGTTGATCCTGATCTAACCCAGACAGACCTGGACCGCGTGACGGTGTCCACGGGCGTTGTCACCGCGGTTGTGGAGGAGATCCCGTTCACACTGCTCAATGGGGTCGATATTGGCACCGCAGGTACTTCGACGTGCACATGGGTGCGGCACTGATGCCCGGCCGTCCCGAGGAGCCCCTTGAGGCCCTGGTGTGGATGTGGAGCGACGACAGACTCGACCTTCCTCGCCTGATCGACGAGAGCAAGCGTGCGCTGTTCGCGTACTTCGCTCGGCGGGTGGTCTCCACCGACGATGCCGCCGACCTCACCGGTGAAGTCCTGCTGACGATGTGGCGCAAGGCCGACGCCATGCCCGCAGAGCCCGTGGACGCACGAATGTGGATGTTCGGGATCGCGCGGAACATCCTCGCAAACCATCGACGAGCCCTCTCTCGCAGGCGGAAACTCAGCGACAGACTCAAGGGGGAAGCGCTCGTCAGCGGCGACGTCCGCCCCGTACGAGACGACGTGTGGGAGGCACTCGAGGCACTCTCTTCGGGCGATCGCGAGATCATCCAGCTCGTCCACTGGGATGGGTTCTCTCTCGCAGAGGCGGCGAAGATCCTCGGCAAGAAGCCGACGACCGTGCGTAGCAGGTACTCACGGGCACGCGCGAAACTTCGGGCGGATCTCACCCTCCAGGGTGACTCCTAAGACAATGCCAGCGAGTTGCCGCGCACACCCGGCAGATGCCGCGTCCGATTCCCGCCGGAGTCCGCCGCGGACGATCAATACCGTGAGGATGTGTCTTCGGTAACGAGCAAGCTTCCCCGATCCTTCGTCCGCGTCGGCTGGTCGGGTGTCCTCGTCCAATTCGCCGAGCAGGTGTCCCTCGCCGCCGCGCCGCTGGTCGCTGTGCTGGTCTTCTCAGCCTCCCCGGCTCAGACAGCAGTTCTGCAGGTGGCTCACACGCTCCCGTTCCTGCTCTTTGCAATCCCCGTCGGCTTGCTGGTGGACAGGCTGAACCGCAGAACCGTGCTGATCGTCTCCGAGTCGCTGCGTGCCGTGACCTTGGCGCTGACCATCGTCCTCCTGGTCACCGAGGTGCTCACGTTCCCACAGCTCGTGCTCATCGGCTTCCTCGGTGCCGTCGGAACCGTCGCGTTCAGCGTCGCGATGCCCGCGGTCGTGCCGCAGCTCGTCGATCGGGCTCAACTCATCCAGGCGAACCGCTGGGTGGAGCTCGGCCGGAGCGCGGCGCTCATCGCCGGCCCCGCGTCTGCCGGCCTGCTCGCGTCGTGGCTCGGCGCATCGAGTGCCTTCGTCGTGGCGACCACACTGTGCGTGCTGGGCATACTGTTGCTTCTCCGCCTCGACATCCCGCCGCAGAGCGGCGCACCTCGCCGACCCATCCTGCGTGACCTGCGCGAGGCCGCGCGATTCGGATGGTCGATCCCGGTGCTGCGCACCATCATCCTGACCTCGTTCGTCTTCAACATCGGCTGGTTCATCATCCAGGCGATCTTCGTCGTCTACGCCGTCGACATCCTTCTCATGACGCCGGTGCACGTGGGGTACGCGCTCGCCGCGAGCGGAGTGGGCATGGCCGTGGGCGCAGCCGTCTCGCCCGCGATCACCAGGCGGCTCAGCCTCGGAGGCGCGGCGCTGCTCGGTCCTCTCGGAGGTTTCGGAGCCGCGCTCGCCCTGGCGGTCACACTTGTCGCACCCACGTCCGCGCTCGCCATGCTGAGCTATTTCCTCTTCGGATTCGGCCCGGTGATCTGGGCGATCACGACGACGTCCATCCGTCAGGCGATCACGCCGGTAGAGATGCTGGGGCGCGTCTCCTCCCTTCTCGTCGTGGCGACCTACGGTGCCCGACCGGTCGGCGCGGCACTGGCCGCGCTGGTGAGCGTGTTCTGGGGCACGACAGGATGCCTGCTTCTCGCCACCGCACTATTCGCTGCGCAGCTGCTCTACGTCGCCCTCTCGCCGTTGGCGAAGCTGCGCTCGCTCCAGCGTTCTGCGACCACGAACGCGGACCCGTCGGGCGGTTGAGGTCGAGCCCCGCGGGAGCGCGCGGGGCTCGATCTCGGATCAGCCGGCGGCGACCTCGTCGGCGACGGTCAGCGCGCTGTCGATCGCGTCCAGACCGCGCACCAGCTCCTCTTCGTCGATCACCAGCGGGGGAGCGACATGCACCCGGTTGAAGTGCGTGAACGGCCAGACGCCGGCCTTCTTGGCGGCCGCGGCGAAAGCACCCATCGGGGCGGCATCCGCTCCGGTCGCGTTGAACGGCACCAGCGGCTCGCGGGTCTCCTGATCGCGCACGAGCTCGATCGCCCAGAAGAGCCCGCGCCCGCGGACCTCTCCGACGCTCGGGTGCGTCTGCTCCCATCGACGCAGGGTCGGCTCGACCACACGCGCGCCCAGGTCGCGCACGCGCTCCAGGATGCCGTCGCGGCGGAACACCTCGAACGTCGCGACCCCGGCCGCGCACGCGAGCGGGTGCCCGGAGTAGGTCAGCCCGCCGGCGAACGGCATCGTGTCGAAGGCGCTCGCGATCCGGTCCGAGATCACGACCCCGCCCAGCGGCACGTAGCCGGAGTTCACACCCTTCGCGAAGGTGATGAGGTCGGGGCGCCCGTCGAACGCGTCGATGCCGAACCACTCGCCGAGCCGACCGAATCCGACCATGACCTCGTCGGCGATGTACACGATCCCGTAGCGATCGCACAGATCGCGCACGCCCTGCAGGTAGCCGGGCGGTGGCACGAGCACGCCGTTCGTGCCCACGACGGTCTCGATGATGATCGCCGCGATCGTCTGCGGCCCCTCCAGCTGGATCGTCTGTTCGAGGTGCGCGAGCGCGCGCTCGGACTCCTGCTCCGGCGTCGCGGCGTGGAACGGCGAACGGTACAGGTACGGGCCGAAGAAGCGCACCGCGCCGGAGTCGACCGTGTCATTGGCCCAGCGTCGCGGGTCGCCCGTGAGCGAGATCGCCGTCGACGTCGAGCCGTGGTAGCTGCGATACATCGAGAGCACCTTGCGCCGGCCGGTGAACTGCCGTGCCATGCGCACCGCGTATTCGTTGGCCTCGGCGCCGCCGTTGGTGAAGAAGACCTTCTCCAGGCCATCGGGTGCGACCTCAGCGATCAGACGCGCCAGCTCACCGCGCACGTCGTTCGCCATCGAGGGCTGGATGGTCGCGAGGCGCCCCGCCTGCTGCTGGATCGCGGCGACCAGGTCGGGGTGCTGGTGCCCGAGGTTCAGGTTCACCAGCTGGCTCGAGAAGTCGAGGTAGGCGTTCCCCTGGTAGTCCCAGAACGTCGAGCCCTGGCCCGTGGCGACGGGCAGCGGGTCGATCAGTGCCTGCGCGCTCCAGGAGTGGAACACATGGCCGCGGTCGTCCGCGCGCACCTGCGCCTCGGCCTCGGGGGCGGGGAGCGGGTGGGCGGCCCCGTGGCGGTCGGTGAAGTTCGTCATCGTGGTCGCTCCAGTCAGTGGTTGCTCGGGAAGCCGAGGTCGATCTGCGACGGGGTGTGGTCCGGCCAGCGGGTCGTGACGACCTTGGAGCGGGTGTAGAAGTGCACGGACTCGGGACCGTAGATGTGCGAGTCGCCGAACAGCGAGTCCTTCCATCCGCCGAACGAGTAGGCACCGATCGGCACCGGGATCGGGACGTTCACGCCGACCATGCCGACCTCGATGTCGAACTCGTACTGGCGTGCGGTGCCGCCGTCGCGGGTGAAGATCGCGGTCCCGTTGCCATAGGCGTTCGCGTTCACGAGCTCGACGGCTTCGGCGTAGGTCTCCACGCGCACCACGGACAGCACCGGCCCGAAGATCTCATCGTCGTAGACCTTCATGCCCGGCGCGACCCGGTCGATCAGGCTGACGCCGAGGAAGAACCCCTCGGAACCGAAGGACTTCTGCGTGCCGTCCACGACGACGGTCGCTCCCTCGGCGTCAGCTCCCGTCACGTAGGAGGCGACCTTGTCGCGGTGCTCGCGCGTGATGAGGGGACCCATCTCGCTCGCGGCATCGGTACCGGGGCCGATCTTCAGGCCGTCGATGCGCGAGGCGATCGCAGAGACCAGGTCGTCGGCGATGTCACCCACGGCGACGAGCACGGAGACGGCCATGCAGCGTTCCCCGGCAGAACCGTAGGCGGCGGAGACCGCGGCATCGGCGGCGGCGTCGATATCGGCATCCGGCATCACCACCATGTGGTTCTTCGCGCCGCCGAGCGCCTGCACCCGCTTCCCCGCGGCCGAGGCGCGCTGGTAGATCGAGCGGGCGATCGGGGTCGACCCCACGAAGCTGACGGCGTTCACCCGAGGCGACTCCAGGAGCGCGTCGACAGCTTCCTTGTCTCCGTTGACGACGTTGAGCACTCCGTCGGGAAGCCCGGCCTCGGCGAACAGCTTCGCGATCCACACGGCGGCGGAGGGATCCTTCTCGCTGGGCTTGAGGACGACCGTGTTTCCGCAGGCGATCGCAGAGGCGATCATCCACAGCGGCACCATCACGGGGAAGTTGAAGGGCGTGATCGCCGCCACCACACCGACGGGCTGCTTGACGGAGTGGACATCGACGCCGCGGGCGACCTGCTCACTGCGCTCCCCCTTGAGGAGGTGCACGAGGCCGGCGGCGAACTCGACGTTCTCGATACCGCGCGACACCTCGCCCGCGGCATCCGAGAGCACCTTGCCGTGCTCGGACGTGACGATCGCGGCGAGTTCGGGGGTGCGCTCCTTGAGGAGCTGCCGCAGGCGGAAGAAGACGTCGGCGCGCTTGATCAGGCTCGTCTCGCGCCATGCGGGCAGGGCGGCCGCTGCGGCGGAGATGGCGGATTCGACCTCGGCGGACGAGGCGAGGGCGACGTGCTTGGAGACCTCGCCGGTGGCGGGATCGAAGACCTGGCCGGTGCGAGCCGCCTCGGCGGTCTCCACTCCGTTGATGACGTGACGGACGATGTCCACGGTGTTCCTCCGAGTGGTGAAGTGATCTCGAACACTCTGACCGAGGTTCGCTACGCTGGTGTTTCTCAATGTTCACAGAGTCTGGGGGACAATAGCGATGTCAGACCGTCAGGACTTCGCGTCGGATCGGACAGATCGTCCGATCCGTGCCACCGCCCTGCTCACGGTCGCCGAGGTCCTCGCGGAGCCGGTGGTGCAGGCCGGGGTGCCGGAAGTCCTCGTCGGTGGGGCCGCACTCGACGCCGAAGTGCGCTGGGCTCACGTCTCCGACAGCGCCGGTGTCGCCCGACTGCTCGACGGCGGCGAACTGCTGCTGAGCACGGGCGCAGGGTGGCCGGAGGAGGCGGAGGAGCAGAGGGCTTTCGTCCGAGGACTGCGTCGCGCGGGCATTGCGGGGATCGTCCTGGAACTCGGCGCGTCGCATGCCCGGGTGCCGGATGCGGTGGCCGAGGAGTGCGCCGAGACCGGACTCGCGCTGATCGTGCTGACGAGCGAGGTCAAGTTCGTGGCCGTGACCGAGGCCGTGCATCGAGCGCTGATCTCCGCGCAGACCGACGCCCTCTCCGAGCGTCAGCGCCTGCACGAACTCTTTACGGCGCTCAGCCTCCAGGGCGCTCCGGCGGACGTGGTGGTCGCGGAGACCGCGCGGGCACTGGGGTCTCCGGTGGTGCTGCAGAATCTCGCGCACGAGGTGATCGCCGTCGAACCTCTTCGCGTGCCCATCGTCGAGGTGCTCGCGCGGCTCGCCGATGACGGGGAGTCGGTACCCGTGCAGGCGCGAGGGGTGCGTTGGGGAACGCTGTCGGCGCTGCAGGGTCCCGCGCACCCGGCAGGCAGACTCACGGTGCTCGAACAGGGGGCGACGGCGCTGGCCTTCGGGTGCCTCGCCGACGGGGGCGATGCCGAGTGGTCGATCCTGGCGCAGAGCGGACTCATCGACGACCTGCTCGGAGCGCGGTTCGCGAGCCCCGCCGACATCGCCGCCCGTCTCGCCGCCGGTGGCTTCGTGTTCGACGGGCATCACTGCCACGGCATCGTCGCGCACGGGGCGGTGTCGGCGAGCGAGCTCGCCTATCGGGCGCGTCAGGCGGGGTGCGCGGTGGTAGCGGCCCGCGTGGACTCCCACGATGTCGCGCTGCTCTCGGTGCCGGCATCCGTGCCCTTCACCGATGCCATGATCTCGCGCATCGTGGGCCCCGACCGTACCGTGTTCGTCGGTCCGTCCGCGGAGGACGTCCTCGGACTCCTCGCCTCCCTGCGCATCGCCCGAGACCTCGCGGCAGGGGATCATCCGGGTGCCGGTCCTCGTGTGCGCAGGGTCGAGGATCGCCCCCTCGAACGGCTCGTCGCTTCGTTGCGGGACGATCATCGGCTTCACGAGCACAGCGAACGGATGCTCGCGCCGCTCGTCGAGCATGACCGGGAGCGCCGCGGCGACCTCGTGGATGTGCTGGCGGCGCTCGTCGCACACCCCGGCAACCGGTCAGCAGCGGCGGCAGCGAGCCATCTGTCCCGGTCCGTGTTCTACCAGCGCCTCACCCTGATCGCCGAGCTGCTGGGTGCCGACCTCGACGACGGGGAGACCCTCGCGGCTCTGCACCTCGCCCTCACCGCACGGCGTAGTGCTGCGCACGGTTGAACGCGCCGTCTCTCTCTCACTCTCCCTCTCACTCTGATGCCGAGACCCCCTCTCCGCGTCGAGACCCCCGCCAGGTCGCGTGCACCACCGGGGGTCTCGACGACAGGACGGGGTCTCGACGACAGGACGGGGTTCGACGACAGGACGGGGTCTCGACGACGGGACGGGGTCTACAGTGCGGACTGCGCGCGGGTCAGCACGTCCCGGAGGATCTGCTCGATCTCGCGGAACTCCGAGGGGCCCACCGTGAGTGGAGGCGCGAGCTGGATGACGGGGTCGCCGCGGTCGTCGGCGCGGCAGTACAGTCCGGCCTCGAACAACGCGGGGGAGAGGAAGCCGCGCAGCAGACGCTCGGACTCGGCGTCGTCGAAGGTCTCCTTCGTGCCCTTGTCCTTGACGAGTTCGATGCCGAAGAAGTAGCCGTCCCCGCGGACGTCGCCGACCAGCGGCAGGTCGAGCAGCTTCTCGAGCTCGGCGCGGAAGAGCGGCGAGTTCTCACGCACGTGGGCGTTGAGTCCCTCCTCGTCGAAGATCGCGAGGTTCTCCAGCGCGACCGCAGCCGAGACGGGGTGCCCGCCGAACGTGTAACCGTGTGGGAACGACACGTCGCCGTGCGAGAACGGCTCGTAGATGCGGTCGCTGATGATCGTCGCGCCGATCGGGGAGTACCCGCTCGTCATCCCCTTGGCGCAGGTGATCATGTCGGGCACATACCCGAGCCCCGTGCAGGCGAACGTGTGGCCGAGGCGACCGAACGCGCATATGACCTCGTCCGAGACGAGCAGGACATCGTGGCGGTCGCAGATCTCGCGCACCCGGGCGAAGTAGCCGGGAGGGGGAGGGAAGCACCCTCCGGAGTTCTGCACCGGCTCCAGGAAGACCGCGGCGACCGTGTCGGCCCCCTCGAACAGGATCATCTCCTCGATGCGATCGGCCGCCCACCGGCCGAAGGCTTCGAGGTCGTCGGCGGGTCCTCCCATCTCGGCCGCGCGGTAGAAGTTCGTGTTGGGCACGCGGAAGCCTCCGGGCGTGACCGGCTCGAACATCGACTTCATCGCCGGGATGCCGGTGATCGCCAGCGCTCCCTGCGGAGTGCCGTGGTAGGCGACCGCGCGCGAGATGACCTTGTGCTTGGTGGGCTTCCCCTGCAGCTTCCAGTAGTGCTTGGCCAGCTTGAACGCGGTCTCGACGGCCTCGCCGCCACCCGTCGAGAAGAAGACGCGGTTGAGGTCACCGGGCGCTTCATCGGCGAGACGGTCGGCCAGCTCGATCGCCGCCGGGTGGGCATAGGACCACAGCGGGAAGAACGACAACTCGGATGCCTGTGCGGCAGCGGCCTCGGCCAGCCGACGTCGACCGTGCCCGGCGTTCACGACGAACAGGCCGGCGAGCCCGTCGAAGTACTCCTTTCCCTTCGCGTCCCAGATCCGGTGACCTTCGCCTTTCACGATGATCGGCACACCGGACTCGGCCATCGTCGACTGGCGCGTGAAGTGCATCCACAGATGGTCCTTCGCCATCGTCTGCAGTGCGGACTCCGAGGGAGTGGTGCGGGCGGTGTTCATCTGGTCCCCCAGTTGTAGAGCTGCTTCTGCAGCTTCGCGTAGATGAAGGTCTCGGTGGAGAGGACTCCGTCGATCGGCCGGATGGTGTCGTTGATCAGTGCCAGCAGGTCGTCGTCGTCTTCGCAGACGACCTCGGCGAGCACGTCGAAGGAGCCGACCGTGATGACCACGTAGTCGACCGCATCGATCGCCGCGACGGCCTCGGCGACGTGGCGCGTGTCGCCGGAGACGCGGATGCCGATCAGGGCCTGTCGCGGAAAACCGAGCTGCATCGGGTCGGTCACGGCGACGATCTGCATCACGCCGGACTCGGTGAGCCGCTGCACCCGCTGACGTACGGCAGCCTCGCTCAACCCGACGACACGTCCGATGTCGGAGTAGGAGCGACGGCCGTCTTCTTGGAGCAACTCGATGATCGTCTTGGAGATCGCATCGAGAGGGGGATGCTTCTTCACCGAACCCATGGTGCGATCTTCGCACTCGAGTGCGCCTCTGGCAACCGATTCCGCCGTATCGAGGGCGAATGTCGGCGGAATCGGCTGTCCAGGCTCAGCTTTCGATCGGTCCCAGCAACGCGCTCGCCGCAGTGGAGTGCGCGGATTCCGGGTCCGAGGGGTGGAACGCGCCGGCCAGGACGTCCCGGTAGAGCCGCGACAGCTCGTTCGCCGAGAAGTAGGAGCCGCCGCCCGCGACCAGCATCGCCTCGTCCACGACCTGCTTCGCCATCGTGATCGCGCGGTGCTTGACGCCGGACAGCAGGGGGAACCAGCGCGCCCCGTGTTCGACGCGGTCGTCGACGTCGCGGGCGAGTGCGGCGATCTGGGGAGGGAGCGCGTCGTAGGCGATCGACATGTCGGCGATGCGCCAGCGGATGTCGGGATCCTGGCTGTATGCCGCGCCGGTCTTCTTGGAGTGCCGCTTCTGCGCGGTCGCGACCGCGAGCTCGAGGGCACGGCGCGCGATGCCGGTGTAGACCGAGGCCAGCAGGATCTCGAACACCGAGAAGATGCCGAACACGATGGGGTCGGGGCTGGGTCCGGGCGGGATGCGGCGCACCACGTGATCGGCCTCCGCCACGGCGCCGTCCAGTCGCGTGGTGCGGCTCTGCGTGGCCCGCATGCCCAGCGTGTCCCAGTCGTCGGACGTCGTCACCGCATCCGTCCGGTCGATGAAGGCGAACACGAGCTGCGGGGCATCGGCGCTCGTGGTGTCGAGTCCGTGCAGGCCGAGTCTCGTCCACACCGGAGCGAGGGAGGTGAAGATCTTGGTTCCGGTGAACGCATAGCCCCCGTCGCCGTCCGGCACTGCGTCGGTGTCGCTGCCGAACAGGACCAGGTCGTTGCCTCCCTCGCTGATGCCGAAGGCGAAGACCTCGCCCGCGACCGCGCCGTCCTGCACGAACTCCAGGCCGGGGACCCCGCGATCGGAGAAGACCTTCGCGACGCCGGTCCACACCAGGTGCATGTTGATCGCGAGGGCCGTCGCCGGTGCGGCGCCCGCGAGGCGCTGCTGCAGGATCGCGGCCTCGGCGAGACCGAGCCCCCCGCCGCCGCGTTCCGTCGGCACCAGGATCGACAGGTAGCCCGCGTCGCGCAGCTCCTCGAGGTCCTGTTGGGGGAAGGTGTTCTCGCGGTCGTGGATCGGAGCGCGTTCGCGGATGCGGTCGAGGAGGTCGTCGGGCAGGAAGGTCGTGGGATCGAAGTCGTTCATGCCAGTGCCTCCAGAAGCTGCCGGATGGATTCGTCGGGGCGGTCGCGGTGCAGCGAATGTCCGGCACCCTCGACGACGGACAGGGTGATCAGCGGGTTCGCCGCGAGGACCTCCTTCGCGAGGGCACCCGCGAAGATGCTGTAGACGGCGGGGTCTGCGCCGATCACATGGGTCGGCACCGTGAGGCGCGCGGCATCGGCTCGCACGTCCCACGGCTGATTCTGGGCGCTGGTCTGCTCCACCGCCCATGCGCTTGTGCGCCGTACCGCGTCGATCTTGAGCTCGTGATCCTGCGGATGCCAGTGCGGATGCTCCTCCTGCACGACCTCGAGTCGTGTGTCCGCGAACGCGCGCTCCTGGCTCTTCCTGACGATGGCGGCATCGCGCCCGTCGACGTGGATCGCGGGATCGATCAGGACCAGGCGCCGCGTCCACTCCGGAGCGGCGGCCGCGGCGACCGTGCTGGCGGCGCCTCCGAGCGAATGACCGATGACCGCGTCCCAGGGGCCGCGGTCATCGGGCTGTGTCGCCGCGAGATCGGCACCGTACGCGGCGACGCTGTAGTCGAGGGACCGCGGGGCGTCGCCGTGTCCGCGGAGGTCGACGGCCGTCGCATGCCAGCCCGCCGTGGCGAGAGCATCGCCGAGGCGCCACATCAGAGCGCCGGAGGAACCGAGACCGTGGACCAGGAGGGCCCGCCGAGAGGCCGTGGGGGAGCCCCAGGCGATGCGCGGCAGGGTGAGCGGTGCGGGCATGGCACCAGCCTACGACCGGTGGGGGCGCGGTCAGCCGCGCGGAACCAGAGGTGGCAGGTCGGCCGCGATCGTCAGAACGCGCTCGGCTGCGGCGTGACCCGCGGAGAGGCGCGTGGCGAGATCGTCGCCGTCGAGGGTCGCACTCAGGAAGCCGGAGGCGAAGGAGTCTCCGGCCCCGACCGGCTCGACGACCTCGACCACCGGGGCGGGGACGAACACCGGCTCGGACTCGCCCTCGAAGGCGGTCGCCCCCACGTCGCCGTCCTTGACGACCAGCAGGCCGCAGTTCGGCAGGAACGCACGGATCTCGGCAGGTGAGACCGTCCCCCAGATGCGCTCCGCCTCGTCGCGCCCGACGAAAGCGACGTCGGCAGCGTCGGCCAGGCGGGCGAGGGTCTCGGCCGCGTCTTCCCTGCTCCACAGCTGACGGCGGTCGTTCACGTCGAAGGACACGAGAGCGCCCGCCGTGCGGGCATCGATGAAGAGCCGATCGGTCATCTCCCGGCAGGACGCGGAGAGGGCGGGGGTGATCCCGGTCGTGTGCACGATGCGCACACCCTCGAGCCGTGACGAGGCCAGGAAGCCGGGTTCCATGAGCGAGGCGGCCGATCCTCGGCGGTAGTAGTAGACGGTCGACGTCTCGACGCCGGGGTCCTTGAACATGACTCCGGTCGGGGAGTCCTCGTCGCGTTCGACCCACAGCTCCACGCCACGACGTTCGAGCTCCGAGGTGATCCGGTCGCCCATCGGGTCCGCGCCGAGTCGCGAGGCCCAGGCGGCGCGGTGTCCGCTGGCGGCGACGCCGACGGACACATTCGCCTCCGCGCCGGCGAGACCGAGCGTCGCCTGGGCATCGGCGAGTCCGGCGTCGGTCGGGGTGATCAACACCATGGACTCGCCGACGCAGACGATCTCGGGGGTGGAGCTCGGAGTGGAAGGGGAGTTCATGAAGGAGTGACCGCCAAGGGTTCGGTGTCGGGATGCGGGCTCGCGTCGCGATGACGCAGATCAGGGAAGGAACGGACGAAGACGACGGAGACGATCAGCCCGACCGCCGCGAAGATCGTGGCGGCGAGGTATGCGCCTCGCCAGTCGCTGACATCGACGAGGAAGCCGGCGACGGCGGAACCGGCGGCCGCGCCGATCAGCTGGCCGGTGCCGGCCCAGCCGAACGCCTCCGCGGTCTCGCTGAACTTCACACTCGCGGTGGTGATGGCGAAGAGGACGGCGAGGGCGGGGGCGATGCCGATGCCCGCGAGGATCAGGGTGCCGCCGAGCCAGAACACGTTGAGCATGACCATCGTCAGGCCGAGTCCGATCGTGACGATCAGCAGACGGCGAGCCATGGCCCAGGGGCCGATGGGGATGTGCCCGAACGCCAGGCCGCCCGCCAGGCTCCCGGCCGAGAACACGGCGAGGATGAGTCCGGCCGCCAGGCTTCCGTGTTCGAAGGTGGCCACCACGCCCACCTCCACGGCGGCACAGGCGCCGATCAGCAGGAAGCCGATCACCGTCGCCAGCAGGACCGGCGGCTTGAGGACGACCTTGCCCAGTGCATGGCGGCTGCGCGGGATCCGCACGCGTCCGACTTCGGGGGAGAGGATGAACCAGGCTCCGCCGGCGACGAGGACGATCGCGACGAGCAGAAGGCCCTCCGTGGTCCCGACCTGGGTGGACACGAGCGTGATGACGACCGGCGCCAGCACCCAGATGATCTCCTGCAGCGATGCGTCGAGGGAGAACAGCGGAGTGAGGTGGGAGGAGTTGACGAGCTTCGGGTAGATCGTGCGGACCGCGGCCTGGACCGGCGGGGTGGACAGCCCGGCGACCATCCCGAGGGCCATGTAGCCGGGCACATCGAGGGGAAGGACCGCGAGGCCGAGCACCGCGACGACGCACACGGCGAGCGTCAGGGTGAGCACCCGCCGCATCCCCCAGGCGCCCATCCACCGACTCGTGACGGGACCTGCGACGGCCTGACCGACGCTCGTCGCCGCGAGGACGAGTCCGGCCGATCCGTACGACCCGGTCTGCTGCTCGACGTGCAGCAGGATCGCCAGCGACATCATGCCGTTGGGGAAGCGCGCGGTCAGCTGAGCCGCGATCATGCGCGCCACACCAGGCGTGCGAAGAAGATCCCGATATCCCGCCACGAGACAACGGTACCGGGCCTCGGAGGCGGTCGTGGAAGCGCTCGTGCGGCGACACGCCGCGACACGCCGAACGACGAATTCCACAGGAATCCGAATGTCCGAGGACCGGCGTACGGTGCCCCCTGTGGATGGATCGTTCACAGGGGCTTCCCAGCCGCGATTTCACGCGGTTCGCGCCCCTCAGGACGGGGCCTTCGCCTGTGGAGGAAACGGTGGAGAACCTGTGTTGAGGCCGTGGAGAACGGTGGATAACTACACGGATGTAACTACTACCCCTTGTGGTCGCCCCCAATGTCGGTCCCCATATGTAGTATTGAAGTCCCGGCAGGGGGTCTACCGGGAAACAGCCTGATGAGAAGCAGGCCAGAGATTTGAGGGGTTACGAAAAGATGTCGATCACGGTCTACACCAAGCCTTCCTGCGTTCAGTGCAACGCGACCTACCGTGCCCTGGATGCCAAGGGCATCGAGTACGAGGTTCTCGACCTCTCCGAGGACCCGACGGCCCTCGAGCAGGTCAAGGCGCTCGGCTACCTGCAGGCACCTGTCGTCGTCACCGACGAGGGCCACTGGTCGGGCTTCCGTCCCGACAAGATCGACGAGCTCGCCTCTCGTCTGGCGTGACCTCCCATGAGCGCCGTCGCGACCGCAGCGCCGCTCCTGATCTACTTCTCGAGCGTGTCGGGTAACACCGCGCGGTTCGTCGAGAAGCTCGGGCTCCCCGCCCGACGAATCCCCCTCCACCGGAACGAAGAAGACCTCGTCATCGACGAGCCCTTCGTGCTGGTCACCCCCACCTATGGCGGGGGCGTGGGACGAGGCGTCGAGAAGGGCGCCGTCCCCAAGCAGGTGATCCGGTTTCTCAACGACGAGCGCAACCGGCGTCACCTCCGCGGTGTGATCTCCGCGGGCAACACCAACTTCGGCGATGCCTTCTGCCTCGCCGGTGACATCATCAGCCGCAAGTGCCACGTGCCTCACTTGTATCGGCTCGAGATCTTCGGCACACAGGACGATGTGGATCGCGTGAGCGACGGATTGGAACGACGGTGGCAGCTTCAGTGACCGAGACAGTGGCATTCAAGGCGAACCCCTCCTACGAGGGACTCGACTATCACGCCCTCAACGCGATGCTCAACCTGTACGACGCGAACGGGAAGATCCAGTTCGACGCCGACAAGCGGGCCGCGCGGGAGTACTTCCTTCAGCACGTGAACCAGAACACGGTGTTCTTCCACTCGCTCAAGGAGCGCCTGGACTACCTCGTGGAGAAGGAGTACTACGAGGGTGCCGTCATCGAGAAGTACTCGATGGAGTTCATCCAGAAGCTCAACGACCTCGCCTACGGCAAGAAGTTCCGCTTCGAGACGTTCCTGGGTGCGTTCAAGTACTACACGAGCTACACGCTCAAGACCTTCGACGGCAAGCGCTACCTCGAGCGCTTCGAGGACCGCGTCGTGATGACCGCCCTCGGCCTCGCGGACGGCGACGAGAAGCTCGCCGTCGCCCTCGTCGAGGAGATCATCTCCGGTCGCTTCCAGCCGGCCACCCCGACGTTCCTCAACGCGGGCAAGGCACAGCGCGGTGAACTCGTCAGCTGCTTCCTGCTGCGCATCGAGGACAACATGGAGTCCATCGCCCGCGGCATCAACTCCGCGCTGCAGTTGTCCAAGCGCGGTGGCGGCGTGGCACTGCTGCTGTCGAACATCCGCGAGTCGGGTGCGCCGATCAAGCAGATCGAGAACCAGTCGTCCGGAATCATCCCCGTGATGAAGCTGCTCGAGGACAGCTTCAGCTACGCCAACCAGCTCGGTGCCCGTCAGGGTGCGGGAGCGGTGTACCTCAACGCGCACCACCCCGACATCATGCGATTCCTCGACACGAAGCGTGAGAACGCCGACGAGAAGATCCGCATCAAGACCCTGTCGCTGGGTGTCGTCGTCCCCGACATCACGTTCGAACTCGCGAAGAACGACGAAGACATGTACCTGTTCTCGCCGTACGACGTCGAGAAGGTCTACGGCGTGCCCTTCGGCGACATCTCGGTCACCGAGAAGTACCGCGAGATGGTCGACGACCCGCGCATCAAGAAGACCAAGATCAACGCGCGCGAGTTCTTCCAGACCGTCGCCGAGATCCAGTTCGAGTCCGGCTACCCGTACGTCATGTTCGAGGACACGGTGAACAAGGCCAACCCGATCAAGGGTCGGATCAACATGTCCAACCTCTGCAGCGAGATCCTGCAGGTGAACACGCCGACCACGTACAACGACGACCTGTCGTACGACAACATCGGCAAGGACATCTCCTGCAACCTCGGCTCGATGAACATCGCGCTGTCGATGGATGCCGACGACCTCGGCCAGACCGTCGAGACGGCGATCCGCGCGCTCACCGCGGTCAGCGACCAGAGCCACATCGGCTCGGTGCGCTCGATCGAGGATGGCAACGACCGTTCGCACGCGATCGGCCTCGGCCAGATGAACCTGCACGGCTACCTCGCTCGCGAGCACGTGCACTACGGCTCGGAAGAGGGCATCGACTTCACGAACATCTACTTCTACACGGTGCTGTTCCACGCGCTGCGTGCCTCGAACAACCTCGCGATCGAGCGCGGTACGACGTTCGACGGGTTCGAGGACTCGAAGTACGCGTCGGGGGAGTTCTTCGACAAGTACATCGATCAGGCGTGGGTGCCCGCGACCGAGAAGGTCAAGGAGCTCTTCGCCGGCAAGCACATCCCGACGCAGGAGGACTGGGTCGAGCTGAAGGCGTCGATCCAGAAGCACGGCATCTACAACCAGAACCTGCAGGCGGTCCCGCCCACGGGCTCGATCTCGTACATCAACAACTCCACGTCGTCGATCCACCCGATCGCGTCGAAGATCGAGATCCGCAAGGAAGGCAAGCTCGGTCGCGTGTATTACCCGGCGGCGTTCATGACGAACGACAACCTGGAGTACTACCAGGACGCATACGAGATCGGCTACGAGAAGGTCATCGACACGTACGCGGCGGCCACCCAGCACGTCGATCAGGGTCTGTCGCTGACGCTGTTCTTCAAGGACACCGCCACCACGCGCGACATCAACAAGGCGCAGATCTACGCGTGGCGCAAGGGCATCAAGACGATCTACTACATCCGTCTGCGCCAGCTGGCGCTCGAGGGCACCGACATGGCCGAGTGCGTCTCGTGCATGCTCTGACCTGAGAACCTGTCGACCCGAGAACGCGGCTGAAACCCGAGAAACGACGAAGAACATGACCCCTGAAAGACTCAAGCTGGTCTCCAGCGTGCAGGCGATCAACTGGAACCGCATCCAGGACGACAAGGACCTCGAGGTCTGGAACCGTCTGGTGAACAACTTCTGGCTGCCGGAGAAGGTGCCGCTGTCGAACGACGTGCAGTCGTGGAACACGCTCACCCCCGACGAGCAGCTGCTCACCATGCGGGTGTTCACCGGTCTGACGCTGCTCGACACGATCCAGGGCACCGTGGGTGCGGTGTCGCTGATCCCCGACGCGATCACGCCTCACGAAGAGGCCGTGTACACGAACATCGCGTTCATGGAGTCGGTGCACGCGAAGAGCTACTCCTCGATCTTCTCGACTCTCGCGTCGACGAAGGAGATCGACGAGGCGTTCCGGTGGTCGACCGAGAATCCGAACCTTCAGAAGAAGGCTCAGATCATCATGGACTACTACCAGGGCGATGACCCGCTCAAGCGCAAGGTGGCCTCCACCCTGCTGGAGTCGTTCCTCTTCTATTCGGGCTTCTACCTGCCGATCTACTGGTCGTCCAAGGCGAAGCTGACGAACACGGCCGACCTGATCCGCCTCATCATCCGCGACGAGGCCGTGCACGGGTATTACATCGGCTACAAGTTCCAGAAGGGCCTCGAGAACGAGACCCAGGAGCGTCGTGACGAGCTCAAGGACTACACGTTCTCGCTGATGTACGAGCTCTACGACAACGAGGTGCAGTACACGCAGGACCTCTACGACGGCGTCGGGCTGACCGAGGACGTGAAGAAGTTCCTGCACTACAACGCCAACAAGGCCCTGATGAACCTGGGTTACGAGGCGATGTTCCCCTCCAGCGTCACGAACGTGAACCCGGCGATCCTGTCCGCGCTCTCGCCGAACGCTGACGAGAACCACGACTTCTTCTCGGGGTCGGGCTCGTCGTACGTCATCGGCAAGGCCGAGGCCACGGAAGACGACGACTGGGACTTCTGAGCCCGTTGCAGTCTCGGCTGATGTCTTTCACAACCCAGGTTTGATGCTGCAAGGGTCGCGGAATTCTCTGATTCCGCGACCCTTCTTGCAATTTCTCTGACGCGCGCCATTCAGTCAGACGAGCCCAGCGGGTCGTGGCTGCCGGAGTTCGTCGCCTTTCCGTCAGGCGGGGATGTTGAGGTACTTGGAGACGGCTTCGCGCACGACAGCGCCGATTGACGCCACGTCGGAGGGTTCGCCGGCAGCCGTTCGGCGGGCTACTTCAGTCTTCACTGCCGTATACATGGCTTCGGATACTTGCGCTCCCAGAAGGCGCGGGTACAGGCCGCCGGTCCCGCGCCTTCGCGGTGCGTCAGGCAAGGCCGGGGTAACGTCTGCGGCGGGAGCTGCCGGGGTCGCCTGAACCGGTGCGGTCGGCTTGATCGAGGGGGCCATGGGATGCCGCCTTTCGGTTCTTCGGTGATCAGGCCGCAGGGGTGCAGGTTCGTTGTGGGCCTGGGCGACCGACGAACCTGTCGGTGTGCCGTGTGTCGAGGTGGCTCCGACGAGTCCGCACGAGTGCCGTGGCAGTGACAGCAACGGCACTGATCGCGTCGGCGCTTCCGGGAGGTGCGTCGATCGCGGTGCATCAATCGCACCACAAGCATACACCTAAGGCCTAAGGCCTAAGGCCTAAGGTCATGTTATGCTTCGACTTCTGCGGCACCGTGGCCGGATTTTTGACGCCACCACCGAAGAAGCCGCACCGGGGGGGGGCTTATGAAAAGGCAACGAACCAGAATCTGGGCAGGGGTGACCGCAGCCGCGCTCGGGGTGATGCTGTTGGTGGCGGTCCCGAGCGTGACGGCATCCGCTGTGGGGAGCAATGACCTGCTCGTGCGGTCCGTCGGTTCGTTCAGCAGTCCCTCCCGCCCCGACGGAACGACAGCGCCGCTGTGCGTGAACTACGGTACCGGCGATCCAGCGACCTTCTCGCCGACGAACAACCAGTCGACGGCGTGGGGGGCATCCAATCAGGTGCGTTCAGGTACGCAGCTCAGCGTTCTGAGCAGTCCGACCCCGCCGTGCTGGCCGTCGCCTGAGCAGAGCAGCGGCTTGGGCTTCGAAGGCATCACTGCCGCGTCCCCGGTGGGCGACTATTTCGAGATCGGGCGCTTCACGCACTTCAACAACACGATCCAGAACGGTCTGCACTGGGTCAACCTCGACGCGTCGATGACCATCACGAACCCGTACACACTCGCACAGGAGCAGCTTGATGCGTCGTACCGGATTCGGCTGCAGGAGAGCCCTGAGCAGTTCCAGCTGCCTGGCGACCCCGTACCGACAACGGCTGACTGTCAGTTCCAACCCGGCGAGACGAACTCGTTCGCGGGCGGAACCACCGTCCCGGCATACGTCAACGGATACAACACGGGTCCGGCATCGTTTACGTTCAACGACCCGAACCTTCCGAGTTCCTTGAACCCGGTGACGACGCAGCGGGTGGCCTGCGCGGACAGCTTGTATGTCGTGCCTGTGGATCCGACCGATCCGTCAGAAACGCTCACCTGGGGCGAGACGTCAGTGCGAGTGGGTATCGGAGGCTGGGCACCGGTCGTCGGCGGCACCTGCGATTCCACGAATGTGCTGGCTGGTCCCGTGGTGTACACCCCGGAATCCGAGACGACGATGCTCTGCATGCTGGGGAGGATCATTCCGGCGACGATCTCGGTGGAGAAGCTCGTTGAGGACATGCCGGATGGAGAGTTCGGCTTCGAGCTGGTTGAACAGGACCAAGGGCAGGATCCGCCCGTCGATGACCCGAGCCGCAGTACTGAATTCTCGATCACGACAAGCGGTGGCACCGGGACCCTCGATCTCGGTGAGATCGAGCCCGGGCTCTACCGGCTGACCGAAACGAACGTCCCTGATGGCTACGAGCTCAACGATCTGAGCTGCGTGAATGCCGACGATGAATCCATCATCACGACCGACGGCTTCCTGGATCTCGACTCGGGAGTCGCGGCGACCTGCAGGTTCGTGAACGGGCCCGTCACAACGGCGGGCCTGACACTCTCGAAGCAGGTCGATTTGGGTGCCGCAGAGCCGACGGCGTGGACGCTGTCGGCAAGTGGGCCCTCCACGATCAGCGGTGCGGCGGGTGCCGCCTCGGTGACCGATGCGAGGGTCGCCCCGGGAGAGTACACGCTCACGGAGTCGGGCGGGCCGGCGGGGTACGAGCAGACCGGCCTCGTGTGCCTGGACGACGAGCAGACTGAGGTTCCTCTCACCGATGGGAACCGGATCACGCTTGCCGTGGGCCAGGAAGTGACCTGTACCTTCACGAACACAACCACGATGGGCACGCTCACCTTGGTGAAGGAGGTGGCTTCGGGGAGCGCTGCACCGTCTGCGTGGACGCTGACTGCGGATGGTCCGACCCCGATCACAGGGAGGAGTGGCGCGGCATCGGTCACGGCCGCGTCGGTGGCTGCTGGCGTTTACACGCTCACAGAGTCGGAGGGGCCGGCAGGGTACCAACAGCAGAGCCTTGCGTGTGCGAACGGTGCAAATGCGGTGGCGATCGAAGGCGCACAGCTGCGGATCGCTCCAGGCGCAGATGTGACGTGCACCTTCACGAACAGCGAGCATTCGACTGCTGGCGGCGCTTCGGGACCGGCCGGACTTGCGAACACGGGCTCTTCGTTCCCGGTGTGGCCGGTGCTCGGCGGAGTTCTGGTGCTGCTTCTCCTCGGCGGTGGCGCAATGTGGGCCGGAACACGTCGGAAAGAAGACCTCACGGAGAGGTCACCCCGCTAGCAATATCCCGCACACCGCCCATCGGAGAATCCGCAGGTTCCCCGCCTGGCGGCGCGGCGTCATCCCTCGTCGGTCACCACGAAGACCCCGGCCCGCAGCTCCCCTCGAGCGGCGGGCCGGGGGCTTTCGAGTGATCAGCCCAGCGGCAGCGACGTGAAGGAAGCGGAGAAGTCCGGCACGTTCGCCGGCAGGAACGGAGCAGACCCGACGTCGACGAGCGGGTCGTCCTTCGTGTGCCTGTTCCAGAGCTCCGGGAGGGCGCGAAGGAGGAACTTCTCGATCTTGACGATCGCTCCGGCCTCGGGATTGACGGTCAGGCGGAACCGGGCGTCGTCGGTCTCGTAGCCGAGCACGGCCGCGATCTGCTCGTAGGTGAGGTCGCCCCAGGCATGCAGGAACAGGACTTCTGGGCCGACGCGGCGGGCCACATAGGCCGAGACCGCCTCGATATGTCGTTCGAATATCTCGGAGAACCTCTCCGCAGCCCGGATCGATTCGCGGATGATGTCGTTGTCGTTGGTCACACTGGGTATCCGTCACTCGGCGCGATTCGGTTCCATCGGTGGCCCCTCGCCTACGCGACTCACGCTAGCGCGCGGACGAGGCGCTGATGTCGGAGGCGCCTGCGATCATCCAAGGATGGATCACCTGCGACTCCGGCTCTGGTCGGAAGACGACCTCGATCTGCTGCACGCCGCGAACACCCCGGCAATGACCGATCATCTGGGCGGCCCCGAGACCGAAGACCAGATCACGGAGCGCCACGCCCGCTATCTGCGTCTGGTTGAGGCCGGTGAGGCGCGGATGTTCGTGATCGAGGATGCCCGGGGCTCGGCGCTCGGATCGATCGGACATTGGCACGTGGAGTGGCGGAAGGAGCCGGCGCTGGAGAGCGGATGGTTCGTCCTGCCCGAAGCGCAAGGACGCGGGGTGGCGTCGAACGCCTTGGCGCTCGTCGTCGACGACGCTCGTGCGCATCGAGCGGGCCGGCGCTTCCTGACTGCCTTCCCCGAGGTCGGGAATGCCGCGTCGAACGGGGTCTGCCGACGCAACGGCTTCACCTTGGCGGGGACCGTCACCGAGCGGTTCCGCGGCGCGGAGCTGACCATGAACGAGTGGGCCCTGCCACTCACCAGCACGTCAGAGGTCAGCCCGCCGGATACTCCTGGGCCTTGAGCGCCCTCGCGAGGTGGGCGGCGTTGCGCGCGGCCGTGCTGATCGCCGATGCGACCTTTTCCGGAGTCTCCTCCAGGTCTTTGTAGTCGGTCGTGTGCATGGCCTCGCCGTTCCAGTAGACCGAGCCCTGGGCCGGAATCGTGTAACCCACGTCGTTCAGGGACTGGAACAGGATCGCCGCGATGTGGTGCGCCCCGTCCTCGTTCCCCACGATGCCGGCCACGGCGACCTTGTCGAACAGGGTCGGCCTGCCGCGGGCATCGGTCTCGCCGAGCTCGGCATCGAGCCGCTCGAGCACGCGCTGTGCGACGCTCGAGTGCTGTCCCATCCAGGTCGGGGTGACGAAGACGAGGATGTCGGCGTCCAGCACACGCCGTCGGATGCCCGGCCACTCGTCGTCGCCGCCCATGTCCTTCTCCACGCCAGGGCTCAGGGTGAGGTCGACCGCGCGGACGAGATCGCCGGTGACGCCGTGCGCGGCGAGGGCGTCGAGCACCTGGGTCGCGAGGAGGTCGGAACTGGAGGCAGCGGGCGACGGCTTCAGCGTGCAGGAGACGGCGACCGCGGAGAGTGGTGTCTTCATGCTCCGAGCAGACCAGAATCGACGGCGGGTGCACAGGGGCTTCCCGTGTCCGGGCTATCCTGGTAAACGGCACCGACGACAGGAGATCCCGTGATTCTCAGCTTCCTCTTCTTCATGATCCTCTTCATCGGAGGAATCCTGCTGATGGGCATCTCGTTCGGGCTGCCGGCGTTCCAGGCGCTCGCGTTCTGCGGCGGCCTCCTGCTGGTGACTCTGGCCATGGCGTTCATGCTCCGCGAGGGCGGTTCGGCTACCCGCCGGTCGAAGAACTGGTCGGGCAACCCCACCGAGTGACCCCTCACCGCCGCTTGGCGAGTCTCGCCTCGAGGTTCGCCCTGACGGCGGGCCATTCCGGCTCGATGATCGAGTACTCCACGCTGTCGCGCAACGCGCCGTTGCGATAGCGGCTCATCGCGCGCATCACGCCGTCCTGTTTGGCCCCGAGTCGTTCGATGGCCGCGCGGGACTGGAAGTTCACCCACTGCGTGGTGAGCCCGACACGGAACGCCCCGAGTGACTCGAACGCGTGGCGGAGCAACAGCAGCTTCGATTCCGCGTTCGTGCCGGTCCCGTGCGCGGATGGCCGGTTCCAGGTGTAGCCGATGTGCAGCCGCGGGACATCCGCGACGATGTCGTAGTACGAGGTGAGCCCGAGGATGCGGCCCGCGGCGTCGAAGACGGTGAAGGGCACCATCTCGCCCTTGTCGATGAGTCCCATCCGCCGTTCGACCTCGGCGGCGACCCCGTCCGGCGCGGGAACCGAGGTGTACCACGCCGTCTTCCACAGGTCGCCTTCCTGCACCGCGTCGATGAGGCCGTCGACGTGCGAGCGTGCGAGCGGACGAAGCTCGACGAGTTCTCCGGTGAGGGTGACAGGGGCGGGAGCGACGAGGAAAGCCATGAGGATATTCAACCAGCGCGTCAGGAGACCGCGAGCGGGACGGCGCCCTCGCTCAGCAAACGCTGGAACGCGGCGACCAGCTCGACCGTGACGCCCAGCTCGAACGCGAGGCTGGCGAGGTGCGGGCCGCGGACGGCTTCGGCCTCGGCGTAGGCGCGCGAGGTGATGAGCTGTCGCGCCGCCCACTCGTCGGCGCGACGTTCCTGCTGTGCGCGGAGCACGGGAGCCGAAGTGGGACGGTGCCCCAGGTGGGCGTGGCCGAGTTCGTGCGCGAGGACGCTGCGCATCGTTCGGCTGCTCATCCCCGGCGCGAGGCGGATCGTGCGTGTCTCGGGGTCGAAGCCACCCCGGGTGCGGCCAGGGCGTTCGACGATGCGCAACCGCCGCTCCTCGGCGAGGCGGACGAGGTGCTGCATGATGCTCCTCCTCGTCCCGGTCCGTGCCGGCCCCTGGTGGCCGGATCAGTCGTAGAGGTCGTCCGAGTCGGCGTCGTGGCGGACGCGGGATTCGAAGGCGACTTCGCGGCTATCTTCGCGTGGACCGGTGACATCGGGTGTGCGGCGGAGCGGCGTGATGCGCGCAGTGGGTTCGCCGTCCGCGCGGAGTCGCTCCTCCGCACGGGCGAGCAGCACGTGAGGATCGACACCGAGCGTGGCGCAGACGGAGTAGACCACCGGAACGGGGATCGCGCGCTTGCCGGTGACGTAGTTGTCGAGGGCGCTGCGTGCGATCCCGATCCCGCGAGCCATCGCGGCGATGCTGCTCCGGGAGGCGGCGATCTCCGCGCGCATCTGGCGGCCCACGGCTTCGTTGAACTCCTCAGCAGCTGTCTTCACCCGGCTCACGATAGCAGCGCTCCGAAGCCAGAATGCTGCCATTCTGGTTCATTCGGCGGCGGTGAGTGTCCGTGCGGAGCGGTAGCGTAGGCGTATGGGGACAGATCTGCGTCATTTGTTGGCATACGAAGTGGAAGGAGCGCGTCTGCACGCCGGCGTGACCTTCGCAGACCTGGCGCATCGCTCGGGGATCGGCACGAGCAGGTTGGCGAATCTCCTCGACGCGAAGGCGGACTTCACCGTGGTCGATCTGGCGGCCATCGCCGAGGTGCTGGAGGTGACGGTGACCGCGCTTCTGCCGGCGTCGGCCGCTGACGATGGGTGAAGTCTGTCGTGCGGAGTAGCGTGGTCCGCATGAAGACCGTGCCTTTCGGATCCACCACCGCTCCCGCCGTCATCGCCGGCATGATGCGCATCCACGACAAAGACGATGCGCACGTCCGGACGCTGTACGCGGCGGCGCGAGACGCGGGCATCGACTTCTTCGATCATGCGGACATCTACGGCGGGAGCATGCACCACTGCGAGGCGCGCTTCGCAGACGCGTTGCAGCTCAGCGCATCCGAGCGCGACGAGATCGTGCTGCAGACCAAGTGCGGCATCGTGCCGGCGCAGGGGATGTTCGACTTCTCCTACGAGCACATCGTGCGTCAGGTCGAGGGGTCGCTGGCGGCGCTGCGCACCGATCGTCTCGATGTGCTGCTGCTCCACCGCCCCGACATCCTGGTCGAACCCGACGAGGTCGCCCGCGCATTCGACGACCTCGAAGCCGCGGGCAAGGTGAAGGCGTTCGGCGTCTCCAACCACACGCCGCGGCAGATCGACCTTCTCCGCACGGCAGTCCGGCAGCCGCTGGTCGCGAACCAGCTGCAGCTGTCGCTCACCCATGCGCCCCTGCTCGCGCAACCGGTGGCGGCGAACATGGCCGGCCACGGGCAGAGCGTCGTCCGCGACGGCGGAGGTCTCGTGGAGTACTGCCGGATCAACGGCATCACGATCCAAGCGTGGTCGCCGTTCCAGGACGGATTCTCGCACGGTGTCTTCCTCGGCAACCCCGAGTACCCCGAGCTGAACGCCGTGATCGATCGTCTCGCGGCAGCGCACGGCGTGACACCGATCGCGATCGCGACCGCGTGGATCACCCGGCATCCGGCCGGCATGCAGGTCGTGCTCGGGACCACGACGCCGCAGCGGGTGCAGGATGCGGCGGCGGGTGCCGATGTCGTGCTCACGCGGCCCGAGTGGTACGAACTGTTCCGCGCGGCCGGGCACCTGCTTCCGTAGCCGTCCGAGGCGCGGGATCCGGGCCGCAGCGGGGCGAGGCGAGACGGCCCGGCGTCGTCTACCCTGAGTTCATGCCGTTCCTGTTCTCGCTCCTCGTCATCGCCCTGATGATCGGTGCGCTGATCGACATCATCACCCGCGACAACTCTCAGGTGAAGCACCTGCCGAAGATGGTATGGATCATCATCGTCATCCTGCTGCCGCTCATCGGAAGCGCACTGTGGTTCGCGATCGGCCGCGAGTACGGCGATGCGGGCATCCCGATCCCGCGGATGCGGCGAGCGGAAAGGTCCTCGCCGCAGACCGATGTGCGACCGGCCCCGCCGGTGGATCGGCGGACCACGGAGGAGCAGATCGCCGATCTCGACCGTGAGATCGAGGAATGGCGTCTTCGGCAAGAGATCGAGAAGCGCCGACGGGACGGCGAAGCCCCGTCAGGATCCGTCGGCTCGACCTCCTAGTACTACAGTCGCGTTTATTTCGCGTGGTGCGGCGCGTTAGCGCCGTTGTGGGTGATGATCGTGTTAACCCTTGGCGGTGGGTGACGATATTGCTGTGGCGGATGTGCGGGAGTGGGCGGCGGAGCTGGATGAGGTCGCTGGTCTGATCGGGCCGCGGTTCGCTCGTTCGGAGCCGCGCCGGAACGCTGTCGCGTATGTGCGAGGGCTGCTGTCGGAGCAGGAGCGGAAGAACTCGTGGACGCTGTCGGAGCACGCCGGTCAGGTGACGCCGGATCCGATGCAGCGGCTGTTGTCGACCACGGACTGGGATCCCGACCTGGTCCGTGACGATCTCCGCTCCTACGTGGTCGAGCACCTCGGCGACCGTGCCGGAATCCTGATCGTCGATGAGACCGGGTTCTTGAAGAAAGGCGACCGGTCCGCGGGCGTGGCCAGGCAGTACACGGGCACGGCGGGACGGATCGAGAACGCGCAGGTCGGCGTCTTCCTGACGTACTCGACACCCACGGGCCGGACGTTCCTGGATCGGGAGCTGTATCTGCCGAAGACGTGGACCGAGGACCGTGCCCGCTGCGCCCGCGCCGGTGTCCCGAAGGAGCGCGGGTTTCAGACGAAGCCGGAGCTCGCGATGGGCATGCTGGCCCGCGCGATCGATGCCGACGTCCCCGCATCATGGGTGACTGGCGACGCCGTCTACGGCCAGTACTACCGGCTCCGCAAGGCGCTCGAGGATCGCGGGATGTCGTACGTGCTCGCCGTGCCGTCCAGCCAGCGGGTGATCGCGAAGACCACCGTGTCGATCCTCGGGAAGGAGTACCGCGCCGACGCGCTCATCGGCGAGCTCCCAGCCACGGCGTGGCGGACCAGGTCCGCCGGCGCGGGCTCGAAAGGCGACCGCCGATACGCGTGGGCACGCGCCCGGATCAACGGGGAACGCGACCCGGATGCCGAGTACTGGCTCCTCGCCCGCCGCAGCCTCACCGACCCGTCAGAGCTCGCGTACTACCTCTGCCACGGCCCCAAGCGCGTCGCCTTGGGCGAGCTGGTCCGCGTCGCCGGCGCGAGATGGGCGATCGAGGAGACCTTCCAAACGGCGAAAGGGCAGACCGGGCTGGACCACTACCAAGTCCGGCAGTACACCGGCTGGTACCGGCACATCACGCTCTCCATGCTCGCCCACGCCTTCCTCACCGTCACCCGGTCAAAAAGGGGGCTCGAGGAGACAAAGACGGAGACCTCGTCGAGCTGAGCCTGCCCGAGATCCGACACCTCATCGCCGCGCTCGTGCTGAATGCGCCCGCCGACCCCGCGCGAGTGCTCCACCGGTCACGCTGGCGCCGAAAACACCAACACACCGCCCGACGACACCATTATCTACGCCGCGGACACACGCCATAAACGCGACTGTAGTACTAGGCGGCGTGCGGGCGGTCGAACGATTCGCGGATCGCTTCCTCCAGCTGCGGGTGACGGAACTCGAACCCGGCGGCGGTGAGCTTCTCGGGGAGCACCCATCGGCTCTTCAGGACCAGCTCGGTCTCGGTCCGGATGCCGATGGCGCCGAGCTCCAGCATCCAGCGGGGCATCGGCGGACCGATCCGAGCGCCCAGCGCGCGGCGCACGGTCGCCATGAACTCGACGTTGTCGACGGGATGCGGGGCGGCCGCGTTGACCGGTCCCTCCAGTGCCGGCGTCCGCTCGAGGAAGTCGATGATGCGGGCGACGTCTTCGATGTGCACCCAGCTGAAGCGCTGACGACCGCGGCGTGCCCCCGGGAAGTGTCCTGTTCCTGCCGCGCGGCGAGCGACGCTCACCGGCCAGCGCCCGTCGTACTGCGGACCGCCGAGGCCGAGGCGTGTGAGGGTCTTCAACGGTTCGAGCACGCCGCCGTGACCGAGGACGATCGTGCTGCGCAGAGCGACCCGACGTGTGGCCGGGAGCTCTTCGGCGAACAGCGCCTGTTCCCACGCCTTCGCGACCTCGACGGAGAAGCCGGTGCCGATCTCGCCCGTGGACTCGGTCATCGGGCGGTCCTCGGCGTGACGGTAGATCGTGGCGGTCGAGGAGTTCACCCACAGCGGGGGAGGCGTCGTGGCCCGCGCGATCGCGGTGCGCAAGGAGGCGGTGGTGTCGAGTCGTGAGCGGAAGATCTCGGCGCGGTTCTCGGGGGTGTAGCGGCAGTTGACGCTCTTGCCGGCGAGGCCGATCACCAGCGTCGCGCCGTCGACCGCGCGATCGATCTCGACCTGGTCACCCCACCGGATATCGGCGCCCGAGCGCGAGATCGTCACCACCTCGCGACCTGCAGCGCGGAGGCGCGGAGCCAGATAGGTCCCCATGAACCCCGTGGACCCGCCGATGACGACCCGTCCCGCGCCGATGTCGTCTGTGCTCATGCGCTCTGCTCCTTCGTGGTGGCCGGCTCGACGCGATAGTGGAAGTGGCCCCGGTACTCGTACACGCGGCCGATCAGGGGAACGTGGACGGTGAGGCTCACACGCTGGCGGTCGAGGGTGTCGTCGAAGCGCTCGGTCAGGCGGATGGTCGGTGAGATCAGGCGCGGGATGCGGAGCCGGAGCCGTCCGAGACGCACCCCGACCGCGGTGCTGGTGAGCCGGAGTGCGCCGTCCTTCGTCTCGACGTCGAAGCACGCGGCGATGAGGCCCGGTTCTCCGAGTTCGTCGACCACGCGTCCGCGCTGCGTGAGGGCCACGGCATCGCGCATCACCCACGTTCCTCGGGCGAACCGGAAAGTGCGTTCCCCGATGGCGCGTGAAGCGACCGTGCGGTTCTCGATGTGGAACGGCACGTCGTGCTCCCACCCGGAGGCGACCACGCCGCGGTGTTCGAGGGGCCGCAGCAGAGGCCAGAGCCAACGACGGGGAGTGCCGACCCGCTGGAACACGCCTTCGCCGATGCCGACCGCGCCGTCGGGGATCGCGGCGAAGTAGGAGCGCAGGCGGGGGTGCAGCTCGTTGATCCGTTCACCGAGGGCCCGGGCGTACGGGGACTGCGGCACGAACGTCACCCCTCGAGCCTAACTCGATGGTCGGCGGGTCCCGTCCGACGGCTCCGGGCGTTCAGTCTGTCGGACGCAGCAGGCGGTCGAGGAGTGCGAGCGCTTCATGCTGTGGGGCGGACTCGTCCAGCAACCACTGCGTCTGCAGGCCGTCGGACGCGGCGACGACGAGTGCGGCGACGGCGTCCGCGTCGACATCCGCGCGAATCCGCCCTTCCGCCTGCTGCTGTCGGACGGTCTCGGCGAGCCGTGCGCGGAGCCGCGCGAAACGCCCCGTGGCGAACGTGCGAGCAGCGGGGTGCCCTTCTTCGAGCGCCGAGGCGACGAGCGTCGAGTACAGCTGCACGAGTCCCGGGATGGCGCGGTTGATGCGCGCCGACTCGATCATCATCTCGACCGGTGTCGCGTCTTCCGGTGGGGAGCCGGCCTGCCGACCCGGCGCGTTGCTCTCTTCGTAGACCGCGACGAGGAGCTCCTCCAGCGACCCGAAATAGTGCGTGAGGGCGGCGTGCGTGACCCCGACTTCACGGGCTATGGCGCGCAGGCTCGTGCGGTCGGCGCCGCGTTCGGCGAAGACCTCGATGGCGCGATCGAGAATCTCCTGTCGTCGAGCGATCCCCTTGGCGTAGGCGCCGCGCGGGCGGGGAAGCGCAGAGCGCTCGGGCGTATCGGCGGCCATGAGAGGAGTCTAGCGAACTAAAACTTCCAAGTGGAGGTATTTGGTGATAGCGTGCCTGCCAGGGGTTGCGACCCCTCCGTCGCCGAAGACCGAAGGAGCACGACGATGACGATCCAGACCTCCCTCCAGCTGTTCACCATCAAGGACGAGCTGGAGGCCGACCTCGACGGTTCGCTCACGGCCGTCGCCGCTCGCGGCTTCACCGCCGTCGAGCCGTACGACTTCGTCCGGCGTGCCGAGCCCCTCGCCGCGGCGCTCTCGGCCGCGGGCCTGACCGCGCCGTCGGGGCACGCGTTCCTCGCCTCGGAGTCGTTCGTGAATCCGGATGGCAGCGGCACCACGGTGCCGGTCCCGACTCCCGCCGAGGTCTTCGAGGCTGCGAAGGTGCTCGGCATGGGCACGGTCATCGATCCGTACACCGAGCCCACGCGCTGGGAGTCGGTCGAGCAGATCGAGGAGACCGCACGGCTGCTGAACGTGGCCGCCGAGATCGGTGCAGGTGTCGGCGTCCGCGTCGGATACCACAACCACGCTCACGAGCTGGAGGCGGTCTTCGACGGCGTCACCGGGCTCGAGGTCCTCGCCGGACTCCTCGATGAGCGCGTGGTCCTCGAAGTCGACCTCTACTGGGTTGCGCGCGGTGGCGTCGACCCGGTCGCGCTGCTCGAGCGTCTGGGGGACCGGGTGATCGCGGTGCATGCGAAGGACGGCACCCTCGACCCGGCGCTCGCCGGTGCGTACCCGCCCGCCGACCAGGTGGCCGCGGGGGACGGCGCCGTGCCGCTGGTCGAGGCCATCGCTGCGGCCCCGGCGCTCGAACTCGCCATCGTCGAGTTCGACCACTACGAGGGGGAACTCTTCGACGCGATCGAGCGCAGCCGGGTCTACCTCGATGAGAAGGTCGCCGGCTGATGGCGGGCCCCGTGGGTGTCGGCATCATCGGTGCCGGCAACATCAGCGATCAGTACCTGTCGAACCTCACCACGTTCCCGGACGTCCGCGTCCTCGCGGTCGCGGATCTCCTCGAGGAGCGGGCGAAGGCGCAGGCCGAGAAGTACGGCGTCCCGCGCTTCGGTGGGGTCGACGTGGTGCTCGACGACCCCGACATCGACATCGTGGTCAATCTCACGATCCCCGCGTCGCACGTCGAGGTCTCCGAGGCGATCATCGCCGCGGGCAAGCACGTCTGGACCGAGAAGCCGATCGGGGTCAGCCGGGAGGAGTCCCGTCGGCTGCTCGAGAGGGCGCAGGCCGCGGGCCTTCGCGTCGGCGTGGCTCCGGACACCGTGCTCGGCCCGGGGGTGCAGACGGCGAAACGGGCGATCGCGCGCGGTGACATCGGGCGGCCGTTGTTCGGTCAGACCACGTTCCAGTGGCAGGGGCCGGAGATCTTCCACCCGAATCCGGCGTTCCTCTATGCGAAGGGCGGCGGGCCCCTGCTCGACATGGGGCCGTACTACGTCTCGACGCTCGTGCATGTCTTCGGCTCGGTGGCCGCGGTCGCGGCTCTCGGGCTGCAGGGATCGCCGACGCGTCGCGTTCAGGTCGGCGAGCTCGCCGGTCAGGAGTTCCCGGTCGAGATCCCCTCGACGCTCAGCGTCCTGATGGACTTCGAGCAGGGCGGTCAGGCGCAGAGCCTGTACAGCACCGATTCGCCGCTGCTGCGACAGGGGATCGTCGAGATCACCGGCACCGAGGGCACGATCGTGATCCCCGATCCCAACACGTTCGGTGGCGCGATCACGATCACCCGACCGCTCACCCGCCTGTTCGTCCCCCCGGAGCCGGTCCAGCAAGAGGTCATCGACGTCGCGCAGGAAGGCGTGCTCTCCGGGCGCGGCCTCGGGCTGCTCGACATGGCGCGTTCGATCGCCGCCGGTCGCCCGCACGTCGCCACGGGGGAGTTCGGCTACCACGTGCTGGACACGCTCCTGTCGATCGAGGAGGCCGCGGCATCGCGCAGCTTCGTCTCCGTGGAGAGCTCCGCCGGTCAGGTCGGTGCGCTCGCCGCGGACTTCGATCCGTTCGAAGCCACGCTCTGACGGGCACCGCCCGTGGCGGCGACGGTGCGAGTCAGACGGCGGGCTCGCGGAGGCGGACCAGACGCTCGTGTCCGGTCTCCTCCAGCTCGGCGATGTCGTCGCGCGACTTCAGGAAGTCGGAGAACGACCGGTAGCCGAGCGCCTTCTCGCTGAACGACGGGTCCATGCGGCGCATATGCGTCTTCACTGCGGAGCTGTGCAGCCATTCGTCGGCGTCCGCCTTGTCGTGACCGAGGCGGAGGGCGCGCTCGAGCAGTTGCGTCGCCTCGCCCTGCTCATCGATCTTCGTCGGAGCAGGGGCCGCCGCCTTGGACTTGGCCCGGCGCGGGGTCTTGGCCTTGGCCGTATCGGTGCTCGCCTCGGCAGTGTCGGCGGCATCGGCGGTGGCCTCGACCACGGCTTCTGCCTTCGCCGCGACAGGCGGGGGAGTGGTCTTGACGGGGCGCACGACTCCGGGCAGCGAGTCGTAGGACTCGAACTCGTCGCAGGCCGCCGCGAGCGACTTCGCGGTCGAGCCCGACACCCCGACCCCGATCACGTAGCGACAGAGCCGCTTGCAGCGCTGCGCGAGCGGCACGTAGTCGCTGTCACCCGCCACGATCACGACGTGCGTGAGGTCGGGCAGCCGGAACATATCTTCGACCGCATCGACGGCGAGCCGGATGTCGGCCCCGTTCTTGGCGTAGGCGGCGGCAGGGAAGAGCTGTACGAGGTCGACCGCGCGGGCCACGAGCTGAGAGCGGTATTCGGCGTTCACCGGCGACGACCAGTCGGCGTATGCGCGCGTCAACACCAGGGTGCCGAAAGACGCGGCGTAGTCGATGATCGCCCCGACCTCGATCATCGCGCGGCCGAGACGGTCGACGACCTCCGGATCGTTCGGGTTCTCGGTGATGCGCTGCCGGTCCTTGCCATAGGCGTTGCGCCCGTGCACGCGGTCGTACCAGGAGATGACGATGTTGTCGAAGTCGAGATAGACGGCGACGCGGGCATCGGTGGTCTCGGCCATGATCAGGCCTCCTCACGGGGGTAGCGGACGCCGATCTGCGCACGGATCTCGTCGAGCGCGCCCATGATCGCGACGCTCTCGGCGATCGGCAGGATGTCGCCTTCGAGGATCCCGTCGCGCACCAGGCGCTCGGCGGCATGAGCCTGATACTGCATGCCGCGGCCCGTGACCGAGGAGACATACTCTTCCTGCACGGTGCCGTCCGGGAGGATCACGCGGAACGTGGTCGGGCTGTACCAGACCGTGTCGATGTCGATGCGGGCCGCGGTGCCGAGGATGCTCGCGACGTTGGGGCCCGCCGCCCGGGACGACGAGAGGCTGGTGGAGACCGCGCCGCCCTCATGTGTCATCACGGTCGCGACCTCGGAATCGGCGCCCGTGTCGATGAGCCTGCCCACGGCGCGGATGCTGGTCGGAGCGCCGAGGATGTCCCAGATGAAGGAGATCGGATAGATGCCGAGATCGAGCAGGGCACCGCCACCGAGCTCGAGGGCGTTGAGCCGGTGCGCCGGGTCGGTGGGCAGCAGCTGGGTGTGATCCGCGCTGACCGCGCGGATGTCGCCCAGGGCGCCCTCGGCGATGAGCTCGCGGATGCGCACCATGTGCGGCAGATAGCGCGTCCACATGGCCTCCATGACGAGCAGCCCCCGCGCGGCCGCGAGTGCCTGCAGATCCTCGGCCTCGGCGCGGTTCAGGGTGAACGCCTTCTCGACCAGCACGTGCTTGCCGGCCTCGAGTGCGAGCCGGGCGTTCTCGTGGTGCATCGGGTGCGGCGTCGAGACGTAGATGATGTCGACGTCGGGGTCGGCGACGAGAGCGTCGTACGAGGGGTGGGCGTGGGGGATGTCGAAGCGCGAGGCGAAGGCGTCAGCCGACTCCTGCGAGCGGGATCCGACGGCCACGAGGTCGAGCCCCGCGGTTCGCAGATCGGACGCAAATGCGCCGGCGATACCGCCGGTCGCGAGGATTCCCCACCGAAGACCTGTCATGGTCTCAGCGTACGGGGTGCCGCGGACGCGACGCCGCATTCTCCACGGGCATGCGCCCCGATCGACAGAGGCCCGCCTACGGCACCAGGATGATCTTTCCGGAGGCGGCGCCGGACTCCAGGAGCTCATGGGCCCGCACCGCCTCGGCGAGCGGCAACTGCGGTCCGAGCTCGACCGTGAAGTCCCCGGTCTCCAGGAGCGCGATCGTCTGAGGCAGCGCTTCGGCGCGCCACGCGAGCTCCTGGTCGGTGAGCGGCACCGGTGAGCCCCCGGAGAAGGCGCGGATGCCGAACGACGCGGCATCCGGTCCTCGAACGATCGTCGCGATACGGTCGCGGTCGGACACCAGCGCGAGGGACGTCTCGATCGCCTCGTCGGTGCCGGCACAGTCGAGCACCACCGTGACGGCGGAGGGTGCGGTGTGACGGATCCGGTCGATCAGCCCGTCGCCGTAGGCCACGGGGAGGGCGCCGAGTTCGCGCAGCTGGTCGTGGCGGGCAGGGCTTCCGGTCGCGATCACGGTCGCGCCCCAGGCGACGGCGAACTGCACGGCGGCCTGCCCGACCGCCCCTGAGCCTCCGTGCACGAGAAGCACGTCGCCGGCGACGACCTCGAGAGAGCGAAGGGCCTGGTAGGCGGTTCCTGCCGGGATGCCGATCGCGGCGCCCTCGGCCATCGTGACCGCGTCCGGAAGAGGGGCGAGGTGCTCCGCGGGGACGGCGAGCGCGGAGGCGTACGTGCCGTGCCCGTCTCGGATCGCCACCCGGTCGCCGACCCGGAGATCGTCGACGCCCTCGCCGAGCACCTCGATCACCCCGGCGCCGTCGAAGCCGACCGGACGCGGCTCGGTGATCGGCGGAGAGGGCCGCTTGCCGCCGCGGAGCTTCGCGTCGATCGGATTCACACCCGCCGCCTCGATCCGCATGACGACCTCACCGCGGGCCGCGACCGGGTCGGGGATCTCGATCAGGTGCAGGACGTCCGGGGAGCCGATTTCGGTGTACACGATCGCGCGAGCCATGGGTTCAGGCTATGCCTGTATCAACTTTCTCGGCGCACCCCCCCATAGATAGGGGTCTTGTGCCCCTTCGAAGCGCTGGGCAGGATGACACTGAGGGCGGCGGGTGATGACACCCCCCCTGATCGGGCCGGAGGCTCACGATGGCTCCACAACAGAGCGCGGACTCACGAGAAGCGCGACACGGCAGGTTCCGTCTCCGGATGGTGGCGCTCATCGGCTCACTCCTGATGGTGATCGTCACGCTGGTTGCGCTTCCCACCCAGACCGCCCTCGCCGCTGACAGAGTCTTCCTCATCGACTCGCTCAGCCATCAGGGCGACGACCTGAGCCCGGGCGACGGGGTGTGTCTGACCTCCACCGGAGTGTGCACGCTCCGCGCGGCGCTGCAGGAGTCCAACGCCAGCGCCGTCGACGACACCATCGTGATCGCACCGGCAGAAGACGTCGATGCCTCCACACCCGGTGTGCAGCCCAGCGGCACGATCGTGGTCTCGGGATCCGGCGCGGCAAACTGGATGCACGTCGGAGCATTGTCGCCCTTCGGAGACGGCGGAGCGGCGTTCCTGGCGACCCGAAGCGTGGTCATCGACTTCCAGAGCCGGTTGGGAGTGGCGTCGCTCAATGACGGCAACGGCGTGGCCGCGTTCTACCTCAACGGTCCCGGTGTGACCGTGCGTAACTTCGAGAACGTCCGCTCCAATGAGACCGCCTTCGTGTTCGGCCCCAGCGGTGACGATGTCACCGTCGAGAACGGCAGCTGCGTCGATTCCGGCAGCATCGCCCTCGAACGGTGCTTCTGGTTCGCCGGCGGCTCGGATCGAGTGACTCTGCGCAACGTGGAGGTCGGCTCCCCGTGGGGTGGCGGTGGTGGAGCGATCGGCATCGCGAACGGTGCGACCCTCAACGATCTGACCCTCGACGCGATGCGGTTCATCAACCCCGACACGGATGCCTATGACGCTGTGGTCGTCCAAGGCGCGGCTGCGCTCACCCGTCTGACGATCACGGGGTCGATCTTCGACGGATTCCAACCCGGTCGTTTCCCGCTCGATCTGCGGGGGGCGACCCTCACCGAGGCTCGGATCGTCGGCAATCGGTTCATCAACATCAACAACACCTCCGGATACACGTCGGTCTGGATCAACCGGGCAGGCAGCGACAACCTGATCTCCCGCAACTCCTTCGAGCACACGCCCGGAAGGACGACCGGATTCGGCGTCTTCTTCAGCGATATGGGGCGCACCGCGTTGCAACCGAGCGGGTGGACGGTCGACTCGAACTCCTTCGACGGTCGGGTGCAGAACTCCGTGTACGTGGGCCCGGGGTCGGGGATCCTCACCGTGCAGCGCAACACCTTCGGTCCGGCATCGTTCGGAGGGGGGACGGCGACGAACGAGACGAATTCGATCGCGCTCGTCCACAACGCGTCGCTGACGGCCAATCAAGGGATCACGACCTGGTTCCCCACCTCCGTGAGTTACGACACGCTGCAGTGCACTCTCGATGTCGTCGTCGCGCCGCCGACCGTGGGCTCGATCCCGCTCGTTCCGGTCGACCTCGACCTCTACTACACGGCCGCCACGCAGGCGGAGGTCTACCTCGGTCGAGCAGAAGCCGTGTCGACGCCGACGACCGTGACCGTTCCCTACACACTCGGCCCCGGCAACATCCGGATCCAGACGATAGCGGCCACCGGGGCGAGCTCGCAGTACTCGCGCATCGTGGCTCAGACCGAGCCGGATGGCTGCGGGCCGCGCGTCACCGTCGACCAGGCGGCCAGTCAAGCGGACCCCACCTCCGAACGTGACATCCGCTTCTCGGTCCAGTTCTCGGAGCCGATCGCCGGTGCGCTCGAAGCCAGCGCGATCGACGTGTCGAACTCGACGGCGCCGGGTGCCCGCGTGGTCGATGTCGTCGCGATCACATCGACGACGTTCGAAGTCGTCGTGCGCGCCGATGCCTCCGGGTCGGTGGAAGCAGGCTTGGCGGCGGGCGCCGTGGTCGATCTTGACGGCAACCCGTCCGTCGCTTCCACGTCCACCGACAACGTCGTCACGTATGTGTCTCCCCTCTCGCTCGCACCGACCGCGCTCACGGTGACCGAGGGGGAGGCGGGCGAAGACTATGTCGTCACCACGAGCCTCGCCGCCACCGCCCCGATCACCATCGACCAGGTGATCGCCGATCCGTCGTGGGTGTCCGTCACACCGACGCCGCTGGTCATCGGCACCACCGCGGTTTCGGGATCGGTGACGATCGACGCCGTCGATGACTTGCTGGTCAACGGCGATCGACCGACCTCGATCGAACATGCCGTCAGTTCCCCCGACCCCAACTTCGACGGCCTGCTCCTCGACCCGGTCGCGGTGACAGTGCTCGATGATGACGAACCGAGCGCGACCGAGTCGCTGTTGGAGACGACCGCAGGATCACGCATCGCCGATGGAACCGACGAGCACTCGGCCATCGTCACCGTCCGCAACGCCGCGGGTGAAGACCTCGCCGGCGTCCTCGTCACCTTCCAGGTCTCCGACGACGCCGACCTCGGCGCGACCTCGTGTGTGACGGATGGAGCGGGCATGTGCTCGGTTCCTGTGACCTCGGTGGTCTCCGGTTTCTCCTCGGTTCAGGCATTCATCGGTGGCGCGATCGAGATCGTCGGGCCTCCGGCGACAGTCGAATTCGTCGCCGGACCGGTCTCCCTGACCACCTCGACGATCGTGTCCTCTGTTCTCTCCTTGCCGGCCGACGGCGAATCCGGCGCGGTCGTCACCGTGACGTTGCGCGATGCGCTCGGCAACCTCGTATCGACGGGCGGGGCGGTCGATATCCTCACCGACGCAGGCCAGATCGTCGGGGTGACCGACAACGGTGACGGAACCTGGACCGGGACGCTCGTGGCGCCCACGACGACGGGCATAGCGACGATCGGCTTCACCTACGAGGGCCAGCCAGGAGAGCAGACGGTGGCGGTCAACTTCACTGCCGGTGAACCGTCCGCATCGACGACGACGATAGCCGTGGACCCGGATTCTCTGGTGGCAGATGGTGTCTCGTCGTCCACCGTCACCGTCACGGTGGTCGATGGCTACGGCAATCTTGTCGGCGTCGGCGGAGCTGACATCAGCATCGCGATCGACACCGGCTCAGTCTCGACCGCGACCGACAACGGTGACGGCACGTACACGGCGACCTTCGTCGCTCCGACCACGGCAGGCGTGGCCACGCTGCGACCTGTCATCGACAGCACGATCGGCACGAATTCCGCACAGATCCAGCTCGTGCCTGGCGCGGCATCGGTGTCGGAATCCACCATCAGCGCCTCGCCGTCGGCAGTCACGGCCGACGGCGTGAGCCAATCGGCGATCACCGTGACGCTGATCGACGCCAACGGCAACCCCCTCGGCCTCGGGGGCGCTGACGTCGAGATCACCAGTGACCTCGGTAGCCTTTCCACGCCCGTGGACTACGGCGACGGCACGTACACCGCGATACTCACCGCGCCTCCCTCACCGGGCATCGCGACACTGGGCTTCGTCGTCGACGGTTCGACGGGTGACGACACCACGCAGGTGCAGTTCCTCGCGGGCGCACCCGATGCGGTGACCTCCGGCATCGTCGCCGATCCGACGGTGATCGTCGCCGACGGTGTCTCGACGGCGACGGTCACCGTCTCTGTGCGCGACGCGCAGGGCACGCTTCTGGTCGAAGGCGGTGCAGACGTCGACATCTTCACGGACGCCGGTGCAGTCACCACCACGACCGACAACGGCGACGGGACCTACGCGGCCATACTCACCGCGTCGACCACCGCCTCGGTGGCAACACTGGGCTTCCGCGTGGGCGGAGTGCTGAGTCCGAACACGACGACAGTAGAGTTCGTCGCAGGCGAGGCGGACCCGGGCAACGCTGTCATCGTGGCAACCCCCACGACGGTGACGGCTGACGGCGTTTCGGCATCGACCGTGGAAGTGACCCTCTTCGACTCGTTCGGCAACGCGGTCGTCCCGTCCCCAGGGCAGGCGGAGTTCTCGATCACGGTGGGGACGATCACTGCCCCGACCATCTCTGCCGGCGCGGTCGTCGCCTACGCCACGTCGACGGTCAGCGGTACCGCCGAGGTGTCCTTCACGGTCGACGGGGTTCCCGCATCGGCGACGGCGGAGATCGAGTTCGTCGCCGGCAGCGCCAGTCCAGACGACTCGACGATCACGGCTGTCCCGGACACGGTTGTCGCCGACGGTGTCGCCGCCGCGGAGGTGACCGTGTCGGTCCGCGATGAGTTCGACAATCCAGTGACCACGGGCGTCGTCGTCACCGTCGAGACCACGTCGGGCTCGCTCTCGGTGCCGGTCGATCAGGGCGACGGCACCTGGACGGCGCAGGTGACCTCCGCCGTCGCCGGTGAGGCGGTCGTGTCCTTCCGGGTGGATGGGGTGCTCTCCACGCAGACGGCGTCGGTGGAGTTCGTGGCGGGTGCTCCGGATCTGGGTTCGTCGACGATCGAGGCTGATCCGGTGTCGATCGAGGCGGATGGTGTGTCGAGTTCGGCTGTGACGGTGCGGTTGGTCGATGGGCAGGGGAATCCGTTGGCGGTCGGGGGTGCTGTCGTCGAGATTCTGAGTGATGTCGGTTCGGTGTCGGCGACGGTGGACAACGGTGAGGGGACGTATGGGGCGACTCTGACATCGGACACGACGGCGGGGACGGCGACGGTGTCGTTCACGATCGATGGTGCGGCTGCTGCTGCGACGGTTGAGGTGGACTTCACGCCGGGTGCTGCTGATCTGACGCAGTCGTTGATCGACGCTGCTCCTACCGAGCTTGTTGCGGATGGTGTGTCGTCGTCGCAGGTCACGGTGACGTTGGTCGATGCCAACGGCAATCCGCTGGGCGTCGGCGGGGACGATGTGGAGATCGTGACCGACGCGGGGACGGTTTCCGGGACGGTCGACAACGGGGACGGCACGTATACGGCGACGTTGCAGGCGCCGACGGCGGTAGGGGCGGCCACGGTGGGGTTCACTATCGGCGGGGTGGCTGCGGTGGCGACGGTCGAGGTCGCGTTCGTCGCCGGTGATGCGTCGGCGGACACGTCCACGATCGAGGCGGATCCGACGTCGATCACTGCGGATGGTGTGTCGACGTCGACGCTCACGGTGACGCTGCGGGATGCCGAGGGAAACCCGCTGACGTCGGGTGGTGTCGCGGTGACGATGGATACGACTGCCGGTTCGCTCAGTGCTCCCGTGGACAACGCGGATGGCACGTATACGTCGACGCTGACGTCGTCGACGGCGGCGGGGCAGGCGACTGTGACGTTCGCGATCGGCGGCGCGGTGGGCACTGATGATGCGGTGGTGACGTTCGTGGCCGGGGCGGCGGATCCGGCGACCTCGTCGATCGCGGCAGTTCCGGGTGTCATCGTCGCTGACGGCGTCTCGACGGCGCAGATCACGGTGACGCTTCGTGATGCGCAGTCGAACCCGGTCACCGATGCCGGCGACATCGTGGAGATCCTCTCCGACATCGGCACCGTCGGGGCGGTGACGGACAATGCCGACGGCACCTATACGGCGGCGTTGACGTCGACCACGCAGGCGGCGACCGCGGTGGTGAGCTTCACGGTCGATGGTGTCGATGGTGTCGCGACGACGGTGGTGCAGTTCGTGGCGGGGCAGGCGGATGCCTCCACTTCGCAGATCGACGCGCAACCGGCGGTCCTCACCGCGGATGGTGGGTCGGAGTCGATCGTCACGGTCACGCTGTATGACGCGTTCGACAACGTCCTGAACGTCTCGGGAGGTGCGGTGGTGATCGAGACGACCGCGGGAACGGTGAGTGCGACCTCCGACAACGGCGACGGGACCTATGACGCCGTGCTGACCTCGGACACGATGACCGGCACGGCCTTCCTGACCTTCACCCTCGAAGGAGTCGCCGGGACGCAGACGGCGTCGGTGGAGTTCGTGGCGGGTGCTCCTGATCCCGGCACGTCCACGATCGAGGCCGACCCCGGATTCCTCGAAGCCGACGGCGTCAGCACGTCGACAATCACCGTGCGTCTGCTCGATGCTTCGGGCAACCCCGTAGGGGGAGGCGGGTACGACGTGGAGATGGCGACGACCGCGGGCAGCATCACGACCGCCGTGGACAACGGCGACGGTACCTACACCTCGATCCTCACCGCGCCCACGAGTACGGAGCCCCCGTCGGCGTCGGTGACCTTCACCGTGGATGGAGCGCCCGCGACGCGCTCGGTGGTCGTGGCGTTCGTGGCGGGGGTGCCGGACGCGGGATCGTCGACGATTTCCGTGTCCGAGGACTCGATCGTCGCTGATGGGGTGTCGACGTCGACGGTGAGCGTGGTGGTGCGGGATGCATCCGGCAACCCCGTTCCGGGACTCGGGGATGTCGTGGGGATCAGCTCGTCTGCGGGAGTGGTCGGGCCCGTCGCTGATGAGGGCGACGGGACGTATCGTGCGGTGTTGACGTCGTCGACCACGGCGGGCACCGCGACCGTGTCGTTCACCGTCGAGGATGTGCCGGGCACGGACACCGCCACAGTGGCGTTCGTGGCAGGTTCACCGGATGCGAACTCCTCGACGATTTCCGTGTCCGAGGACTCGATCGTCGCTGATGGGGTGTCGACGTCGACGGTGACTGTGGTGGTGCGGGACGCATTCGGCAACCCCGTTCCAGGGCTCGGGGATGTCGTGGGTATCAGCTCGTCCGCGGGGACGATCGGGTCGGTGTCGGATGAGGGCGATGGCACGTATCGTGCGGTGTTGACATCGTCGACATCGGCGGGCAGCGCGACGATCACATTCACCGTCGACGGTGTGGCCGGTACGGACACGGCGACCGTGGCATTCGTGGCGGGTCCGCCGGATGCGGGGTCATCGACGATCTCCGCATCGCCTCCGCAGTTCGAAGCGGGAGCAGGCAGCTCGACGATCACCGTTCACTTCGCGGATCGCTACGGCAATCCCACGGTTGAGTCTGTCGGAGTGTCGATGATGACGACTCTCGGAAGCCTCTCCACGCCCGTCGACAACGGCGACGGTACTCACACAGCCACTCTCACGTCGGATGAGCCGGGCACGGCGATCGTCTCCTTTGCGATCAGCGGCGTGTCCGGGACCGATGTCGCGGAGGTGGAAGTGCTCGACACCACGCCTCCCGATCCGGTGGTCATCGACACCCCCGTCGACGGTTCGACGGTGGGAGCGCGTCCGTCGATAGAGGGTGACGGAGAGCCGGGTGCGACCGTGACGGTGGCTGCCAACGGTACCGACACCTGCACGACCGTCGTCGGTACGGACGGACGGTGGCAGTGCTTCCCCGCGACGCCATTCGAGTCCGGCTCCGTGACACTGGTCGCCGCGCAGGCGGACGCGGGAGGGAACACCTCTCCGGACTCCGACCCCGTCACCGTGACGGTCGTGGCGTCGCCGCCCCCCGCGCCGGTGCTCGACCCCACGAACGGAAGCCGTGTTTCCGGCACCTCTCTTCCCGGACTCACCGTGACGATACGTGACAGTGGCGGGACCGTGATCTGCGTCACCACGGTGGGCGCGGACTCCCGATTCGAGTGCGTACAGGACGAACCGCTCGCGCTGGGCGCGCTCGTGTCGGCGACCGCCGCCGATGAGTTCGGGAATGTCTCCGACGCGACGCTCGTTCGCGTGGGCGGAGCTCGCGTCTCTCTCGCCTTCGACTCGCGCATCGTCGGCGAGACACAAGCGGTCGTGGGGCTGGGGTTCCTGCCGGGGGAGAGCATCGTCGCGACACTGGAATCGACGCCGATAGACCTCGGTCGTTTCACCGCTACGGTCGGAGGCGACATCGCGTTCGAGTTCACGGTGCCGCTGGACCTCGAACCGGGAACTCACAGCGTCATCCTCGAGGGCGAGGACAGCGGTGCCGTGCGTGCGACGTTCGAGGTACGGCCACCGGCAGCGGGCGGTGGCGGCGCACTTCCCACGACGGGCGGCACCGCCGTCCAGCCGTTGCTTCCGCTGGGAGTCGTCCTGTTGCTCGTCGGCCTGCTGCTGGTGGCGGGAAGAAGACCTGCGGGACCCGACCGGTTCTCGCCGCGGGTCAGCGGCCCGAGAGCGCCTTCATGATGCGCTGCGGCGACACCGGCTGGGCGGTACCCAGGCGCTGCGCGAACACACTCACGCGGTACTCCTCCAGCAGCCAGCGCACCTCGACGAGCGATGGCGTCGCGTCGCCGCGGAGGGGGATCGTGCCCCCGGCGTCCTCGAACGCGTTCGCCATGCGCTCGTACTCGGTCATGCGGGCGCGGTCCTTGCCCGGCTCGCTGGCGAGGGTCTTCAGGCGGTCGAGCATCCCCTCCAGGTAGCGGGGGAACTGTGCGAGGCGGTCGACACCGGCGGCGGAGACGAAACCGGCATGCAGAAGGCCGCTCAGCTGGGTGCGGATGTCGTTGAGCGGTCCGAGCAGCGCGAGCGAGTTCTGGGACTTGATGCCGCGTTCGACGTCGCGAGATCGGGTGAGGATGCGCGCGACCAGCGAGACGCACGCGAAGAGATCATCGACGAGCGTGGCCGAGACCGCGTCGCGCACCGTCGCGAAGTCCGCCTCGTTGCGCACGATCCCGTCCGGCACGACACGCTCGATGGCCTTGCGGGCGACGGCCGCCCGGCAGTCCTCGATGAGAGCGGCGGCGGACGGGTACGGCGAGGCGGCGAGTGCCAGCTTCTCCTGACTCGTGAGGTGCTCCTGCACATACGAGGAGGGTGAGGGCACACCGAGCAGTACCAGGCGCAGCACGCCGTCGCGGGTGGAGGCGGCAGCGGCCTCCGGGGTCGACTCGACCCGCACCGACACGCTCTTGCCCTGGTCCACGATGGCGGGATAGCCGCGCACGACACCGCCGGCGACCCGGGTGTCGAGCACCTCGGGCAGGTCTCCGAAGGTCCACCCCGTGAGGCCGGTCTGCTCGACCGGAGCCGCGGCGACGCGTTCGGGCCCGCGACCTCCACCGGAGCTCCCGGATCGGGGAGGGGCGGCGATCGAGCGGGCGACGCTGCTGCGCGCACGGTCGGAGAGTCGCGTCTGCAGCGCCCGCAGATCGCGGCCGGAGCCGACGATCCTCCCGCGCTCGTCCACGGCGCGGAAGTTCATGCGCAGGTGCGGAGGAACCCGCTCGTCGTCGAAGTCGGTCGCGGACACGAGCTGGTTCGCGAGCGGCTGGATCCGTCGGGCGAGCGCTTCCTTGAGCGTGCGCGGAGGGAGTCCGCCGTGCGACTCCGGGCCTTCCTCGATGAGCTCGGCGCCGAACTTCTCGGCCCAGTCGGCGGCGGGGACGACATGGCGCCGGATCGCCTTGGGGAGCGCGCGCAGCAGCCCCGTCACGAGTTCGGCGCGCAGCCCCGGAACCTGCCAGTCGAAACCGCGGTCCTCGATCTGCGCGAGCAGCGGCAGCGGCACGACCACGCTGACGCCGTCGTCGTCGGCGCCGGGCTCGAACCGGTACGCGAGACCGAGCACCTGGTCGCCCTGCGTCCACCGCGTCGGGAACTCGCGCTGATCCGCGCGTTCCTCGTCATCGATCAGGTCGCTCTCGCGCATCACGAGCAGCTTCGGCGTGGTGGCCATGGCGTCGCGCCACCAGCTCTCGAAGGAGCGCACATCGAACACCTCGGCGGGGATGCGTTCGTCGTAGAACCGGAACACGGCCTCGTCGCCGGCGAGGATGTCGCGACGGCGCTCACGCTCCTCGAGCTTCTCGAGGCGTTTGCGCAGTTCGGCGTTGCTGCGCCAGAACGCACTCACCCGCTTGTCGATGCGCGTCGGATCCCACTCGCCCTCGACGAGCGCATGCCGTACGAAGAGTTCGCGCGACGCCGCCCGGTCGATGCGCGCGAACTGCACGCGCCGTCGCGGGATGATCTCGAGCCCGAACAGCGTCACCTTCTCGAAGGCGACCGCGGCCCCGGCATCCTTCGACCAGTGGGGCTCGGTGACCTGCCGCTTGGCGAGGTCGCCCGCCAGGGGTTCGGCCCAGGCGGGGTCGATCGCGGCGACCGTGCGGGCGAACGTGCGCGAGGTCTCGACGATCTCGGCGGCGATCACCGCGCGAGGACTCTTCTTGCGCAGCCCTGACCCGGGGAAGATCGAGAAGCGGATGCCGCGGGCGCCCCGATACTCCGCGATGCGGCGGCCTTTCGGCTCCTTCGCGGAGGAGTGCGACTTGCCGGCGGATGCCGTGCGTTCGTCCAGGATGCCGATCTGCGAGAGCAGGCCGGACAGCAGGGCGCGATGGATGGCGTCGGGGTCGCTCGTCCCGGTCTCGTCGCGCGGGCGGTCGGGGGTCTTCACGAGGGTGCGGAGTTGACGGTGCACGTCGAACCACTCCCGCACCCGCACGTAGTTGAGGTGCTCGGAGCGGCAGAGTCGGCGGAACGCACTCGAGCCGAGCTCGCGCTGCTGCTCGCGCAGGTGATTCCACAGGTTCAGCAAGGTCAGGAAGTCGCTCGTCGGGTCGACGAAGCGTGCGTGCTGCCGGTCGGCCTCCTCGCGGCGCTCCTCCGGCCGCTCGCGCACGTCCTGGATCGTCATTCCTGAGACGATCGCGAGCACGTCGCGAGTGACCGAGCCGCCCGATCCCGTGCGTCCCGCCTCGATCAGCATCCGTGCGAACCGCGGGTCGATCGGCATGCGCGAGATCTCACGCCCCGTGCGCGTGAGGTGCGGGGAGCCGTCACGGCGGGAGGGCTCGACCGCGCCGAGCTCGGTGAGCAGGTCGAATGCCGCCTTCACACCGCGGGAGTCGGGCGGGGTCAGGAACGGGAAGGCGCTGATGTCGCCGAAGCCGAGCGAGAGCATCTGCAGGATGACCGATGCGAGTGACGTCCGCAGGATCTCGGGCTCGGTGAATTCCGGCCTCCGGTCGAAGTCCTCCTCCGAGTAGAGGCGGATCGCGATGCCGTCACTGGTGCGGCCCGCGCGGCCCGAGCGCTGGTTCGCCGAGGCCTGCGAGATCGCCTCGATCGGCAGGCGCTGCACCTTGGATCGGTTGCTGTAGCGCGAGATCCGGGCGGTGCCGGTATCGATCACGTACTTGATGCCGGGAACGGTGAGACTCGTCTCGGCGACGTTGGTCGCGAGGATCACCCGGCGGCGCACGCCAGGCACCCGACTGCGCTCGAACACCCGGTGCTGATCTGCAGCGGAGAGGCGTCCGAACAGCGGAAGCACCTCCGTGGGGGCACGGTCGTTCGCGTAGGCGCCGCGCACAGCGTCGGCCGCGTCGCGGATCTCGGCTTCGCCGGGCAGGAACACCAGCACATCGCCCGGCACCTCCCGGTCGAGCTCGCGCAGCGCGGAGACGATCGCCGACACCTCGTCCTCCGGGTCGCCGGCCTGATCGTCCTCGTCGGGGTCCTCCGACGGTCCGCGGTAGCGGATCTCCACGGGATAGGTGCGCCCGGACACCTCGATGATCGGAGCCGGGGTGCCGTCGGCCGCCGCGAAGTGCTTCGCGAAGCTCTCCGGATCGATCGTCGCCGAGGTGATGACGACCTTGAGGTCGGGGCGCTCGGGCAGGATGCGTGAGAGGTAGCCGAGGAGGAAATCGACGTTGAGGGAGCGCTCGTGCGCCTCGTCGATGATGATCGTGTCGTAGCGCGTGAGCAGTCGGTCGCGGTGGATCTCGTTGAGGAGGATGCCGTCGGTCATCAGCGCGATGCGGGTGGCATCGGAGACCTTGTCGGTGAAACGCACCTTGTAGCCGACCAGGGTGCCGAGCTCGACCTGGAGCTCTTCGGCGACACGCTCTGCGATGGTGCGGGCCGCGAGGCGGCGTGGCTGCGTGTGGGCGATGCGCTCCCGCCCGAGTTCGAGGGCGATCTTCGGCAGCTGTGTCGTCTTGCCGGATCCGGTGGCCCCCGCGACGATCACGACCTGGTGGTCGCGGATGGCGTCGGCGATCTCGGCCCTGGCTGCGCTGACGGGCAGCTCCGGCGGATAGGAGATCACAGGGGAGGACATAGCCCTCCATCGTATGACGGGTTCGGCCCCCTACGATCAACGGGTGATCAACGCACTGCCTCCCGTCCGGTGGTTCCGCGAATTCGGGCGACCTCCGCGCATCCTCGGCCTCGATGTCGCCCGAGCCCTGGCCATCCTCGGCATGGTCGGAGCGCACATCGGTGAGACCGATTCGTTCGACTGGTTCGAACCGTCGACGTGGACCTCTCTGGTGAACGGGCGTTCGTCGATCCTGTTCGCGGTGCTCGCCGGAGTCTCGATCGCGCTGATGACCGGGCGCAGCACGCTGCCTGAGCGCGAGCGCATCCCCGGCATCCGACTGAATCTCATCGGCCGGGGTGCGGTGATCTTCGTGATCGGCCTGGCGTTGGAGATGCTGAACACCCCGATCGCGATCATCCTCACCCTTTACGGGCTCCTCTACGTCGCGGTGATCCCGTTCCTGCGCTGGCGGCCCTGGCAGTTGCTGACCGGAGCGGCCGTGCTCGCGCTCCTCGGGCCCGCGCTGCTCGCGTTCCTGAACGCGGTGATGCTGCACCCCTTCGGGTCGGGCATCGGCTTCGTCCTGTACGGCACCTATCCGATCACGGTCTGGCTGGCGCTCGTCCTCGGCGGTATGGCCCTGGGGCGGATGCACGTGGAGCAGGTGCGCACCGCCGTGGTCGCGCTGATCGTCGGTTTCGTATTGGCGGTCGCCGGGTACGGCCTCGGTGCCCTCGGACAGGCCGCGGGGATCACCGGCGCCGTCAGCGGGAGCTCGTCGTTCAGCGGGAGCTCGTCGTTCGAGGGGAGCTCGTCCGGGTGGGCGGAGTACCCGCAGGCGCTCGCCGAAGCGGATCCCGGGGGAGCGGTGCTCCTGGCCGTCTTCTCGGTCGATCCGCACAGCGGGGGAACGGCCGAGGTCCTCGGCTCCGGGGGCTTCGCACTCGTCGTGATCGCGCTGTGTCTGCTGGCGAGTCGACCTTTGCGTGGGGTACTGCTGCCGTGGGGAGCGCTCGGATCCATGCCGTTGACGGCATACAGCGCGCATGTGCTCTCGATCGTCCTGGTGAGCGGACCCGGTGGGTTCTTCTCGAGCAACGATTTCTGGGCGGCGACCACGCTGGGGCTGCTGGTGCTCACGACGCTCTGGTCGATGTTCTTCGGGCGCGGTCCGCTGGAACGCCTGGTCGGGCGCGGCGCCGCGGCGATGGCGGCTGTCCCACACCGGTCCTAGGCTGGGGCGATGAGCATTCCTGCACTCGAACTGAACGACGGCAACTCCATCCCGCAACTCGGCTACGGCGTCTTCAAGGTGCCGCCGGCAGACACCGAGCGTGCGGTGAGCGAGGCGCTCGAAATCGGCTACCGCCACATCGACACCGCGGCGATCTACGGCAGTGAAGAGGGCGTGGGCGCCGCCATCGCCTCCTCGGGCATCGCACGCGACGACCTGTTCATCACGACCAAGCTCTGGAACGACCGCCACCACGACGAGGAGCCGCGCGCGGCCATCGCCGAGAGTCTCGAGAAGCTCGGTCTGGAGAAGGTCGATCTGTACCTCGTGCACTGGCCCACGCCGGCCAAGGACGACTACGTGCACGCGTTCGCGAAGCTGGTCGAGCTGCGCGACGCGGGCCTCACCCGCAGCATCGGCGTCTCGAACTTCCTCGTGCCCCACCTGGAGCGCACGGTGAAGGAGACGGGCGTGGTTCCCGCAGTGAACCAGATCGAGCTGCACCCGGCCTACCAGCAGCGCGACGTGGTCGCCTGGGCCGACGCGAACGGCGTGCGCATCGAGGCATGGGGTCCGCTCGGGCAGGGCAAGTACGACCTGTTCGGGACGCCCGCGGTCGCGGATGCCGCCTCGGCGCACGGTGTCACCCCGGCACAGGCCGTGCTGCGCTGGCACCTGCAGAAGGGCATCATCGTGTTCCCGAAGTCGGTGCGCGCCGAGCGCCTGCGCGAGAACCTCGACGTGTTCGGCTTCGAACTGACCGACGCCGAGGTCGCGGCGGTCGACGCCCTCGACCCGCTCGACGGCTCGGGCCGCGTGGGGTCGCACCCGGACGAGGTCAACTGACCCCGTGATACCGGGGCTCTCGGGCCCAGATGACGCCCCGTGTCGCCGTGCGCGACAGGGGGCGTCGTCGTGAGTACCGTCGAGGCATGACAGCTCCGTTCCGCGTCGTCGCCGTGTCGGGATCTCTGCACGAGCCCAGCAAGACCACCGCCCTGGTCCGCGCGATCACGGCCGCCGTCGCCGAGCGCGCCGACGTCGAGGCGCAGCTCATCGAGCTGACGCAGATCGGCCCCGGGCTGGCGGGTGCGCTGCGCCGTGACCAGCTGGCGCCGGAGGTCGAAGCGCAGTTGCAGGCGATCGAATCCGCCGACCTGCTCATCGTGGGCAGCCCCGTCTACCGAGCCTCGTTCACCGGGCTCTTCAAGCACCTGTTCGACTTCGTCGGCCAATACGACCTCGTGGGAAAGCCCGTGCTGCTCGCCGCGACCGGCGGCGGGGAGAAGCACGCCCTGATCATCGAGCACCAGCTGCGGCCGTTGTTCGCGTTCTTCCAGGCGCTCACCCTTCCACTCGGGGTGTACGCGAGCGACACGGACTTCGACGGCTACGAGATCGCTTCCGACGTGCTGCGCGCCCGCATCGCGCTGGCCGCGGATCGTGCCCTGCCTCTGGTCGGCTACGCGGCCTCCCGTCCGGTGGAGCTGCTGGTCGGCTGACCGCGTCACCGTCGCGCGGCGTAGCGTGAAGGCATGACCAACCGGCTCGCCGACACCCTCAGTCCGTACCTCCGTGCGCATGCCGACAACCCCGTCGACTGGTATCCGTGGGGCGAGGAAGCGTTCGCGGAGGCGAGGCGACGCGATGTGCCGCTGTTGATCTCGATCGGCTACTCGACCTGTCACTGGTGTCACGTGATGGCGCGCGAATCGTTCGCCGACCCGGAGACCGCCGCGCGGATCAACGAGGGCTTCGTCGCGGTCAAGGTCGATCGCGAGGAGCATCCGCAGGTCGACGGTGCCTACATGGCGGCGGCTTCGGCGTTCACCCAGAACCTCGGTTGGCCGCTCACGGTCTTCGCCACCCCGCGCGGGCGCGCCTTCTTCGCCGGCACCTACTGGCCGCCGGAGGCTCGGCCGCCGATGCCGGCGTTCCGTGACGTCCTCACCGCGGTCGGGGAGGCCTGGGCGCTGCGGCGGGTGCAGGCAGAGGAGTCGGCGGATGCCGTGACCGATGCGCTCACCCGTGCGGCGGAGGCCACGCCCTCCGAGCTCCCGGACGTGGTCGCGATCGCGACGGCTGCGGAGTCGATCGCCCAGCGGGAGGATCAGCAGTTCGGCGGCTTCGGCGGCGCCCCGAAGTTCCCCGTCGCCACCACCTTGCGATTCCTGCAGCATCCGCTCGTGCGGGAGGGTGCTCCGGAGGCGGGGGCGTCAGCGGGGCGCGCGCTCGCGGCGATGACCCGATCGGACCTGCGCGATGCCGACGGCGGGTTCTTCCGCTACGCCACCCAGCGCGACTGGACGGTGCCGCACTACGAGCGGATGCTGACCGACAACGCGCAGCTGCTCGACGTCGCACGCGACGCGGGGGAGGAAGGCGTCGTCCGCGGGATCGTGTCATTCCTGACCGGGGCCCTGCAGCGTGACGGCGGCGGGTTCGGTGCCGCCCAGGATTCGGAGTCGTGGCTCGAGGGCGTTCGCAGCGAGGGCGGGTACTACCGGCGTGCGCTGCCCGAACGTGCGGGCCTTGCGTCGCCGGCTGTCGACGGCAAGGTGATCACCGGGTGGAACGGTCTCGCGATCGGCGCGCTCGCCCGGGCCGGGGCGACCTTCGGGGAGCGGAGCTGGATCGATGCCGCCGCGTCCGCCGCGGACGAGGTGCTGCGGGTCAACCGCGATGCCGACGGCGCTCTCGTGCGCGCGTCCTTCGAGGGGCGGGCCTCTGCCGCGGTCGCGACCGCGGCAGATCGTGGCCTTCTCGCCGACGGTCTGTTCGCTCTGGCCCTGGCCACCGGCGAGGCGACCTGGGCGGTGGCGGCCCGCGGGATCCTCGACGACGCACTGGAGGGCACAGCGGGTGAGGATCCGTTGCTGTCGGCCCAAGGGATCGCGACCTCGCCCGACCAGACCGACGGCGACCTGCCCTCGGATGCCGCGGCCGTGGCCGGCGCCGCACTGACCGCCTGGTGGCTGGGAGCGGGGGACCGGTATCGCGCCGCTGCCGTGTCGACGGTGAGCATGCTGGCCGCGCGGGCGCTGGAGCAGCCCTTCGCCCACGGCACCCTGCTGCGGGTGGCTGCGGGCCTCGCGATCCCGCCGCGCCAACTCGTCGTGGTCACCGGAGCGCGCGACAGTGCGCTCGGCCTCGCGGGCAGGGGCGCGGATGCCGAAGTCGTCGCCGTGGTCGCGCCCGATCAGGCGCGGGCGTTCACGGATGCCGGATTCAGCCTGTTCGAGGGCAAGGACGCGGTGGAGGAACGCGCCTATGACTGCCGCGCGTTCGTGTGCCGGTTGCCCGTGAGTGACCCGGCCGAGGTGTCGATCGGACGGTGACGGTCAGTTCTGGTTGCGCGGATGCCGGCGGGCGGTGCGCTCGTTGCCGTGGCGGTAGTTCCCGGTCACGCGCGCCATCAGCAGCTGCCCGTCGCCGCTCGCGGCCTGCGCGAGGAACTCCTGGGCCCGCGCACCGCGCAGCACGGTCGCGGTGACGCCGCGATGGCGGATGACGACGTCGTCACCGCGCACCGCGAACTCGAATCCGGAGGGGCTGCCCATGCGGCGAGCCTAGCGCCCGGTGATTCGGTGGATCGACAGCGCGGTGCTCACACCCAGCCGGGCAGCCAGTTGTGCAGCAGCCAGAACTGGTACGGCACGCTCATCCCGGTCCACAGCGGCAGGAAGAACACCGACACGAGAACGACGAACGCGAGGAAGATCAGCACCGTGCGCTCACCGGACTGCCGACGGTACAAGGGGTCTTCGCGTCGTCCGGCGATGATCCGCAGCGTCATGGTGAGCGCGAGCACGAGGAACGGTATCATCACCACCGTGTAGAACTGGAAGATCGTGCGCTCGGGGAACATCAGCCACGGGAGGTAGGTGACCGCCAGGCCGACCAGGGGGACGGTCAGCGCGGGCGCGATCGGCTGCCGGGCGATCCAGCTCCGCACCAGCCGGTAGAGCAGGTACACCGCTGCCGCCACCCCGCCGTACCAGATGAGCGGATTCGGGACGGCGGAGATCACGCCGATGCAGTGGTCCGTGCCGCAGCCGGTGGGATCGGAATCCACCCAGACCGCCGTCGGGCGCAGCAGGAACGGCCACTCCCAGGCGGGACTCGCGTAGGGGTGTCCGCGGCTCAGGCCGACGTGGAAGCCGAGCATCGATTCGTGGTACTTCCACAGCGCGAGCAGCGGGTTCGGGTCGCTCTGCCGGTCGTAGCCCCCCGAGGTCAGGAGCCACCCCGTCCAGCTGACCAGGTACACGGCCAGCGCGGGGAAGACGAACAGGACGAACGAGACCGGCCCCTGTCGGAACGCGGCGGCGGTCGGCCACAGCACCACGCCGGCACGACGCCTCGCCAACGCGTCGGTCACCACGACGTAGAGGCCGAAACCGGCGAGGACGTACAAGCCCGACCACTTCACGGCAGAAGCCGCACCCAGGGCGGCACCGGCGGCGATCAGCCACGGCCGGCGCCACAGCACCGGCCCCCAGAACGGGTCGGGCGCCTCGGGATCGCGTCGCTCGAGCTGCGGGATCGTGCGCTGCCGATCGATGAGGACGAACAGCACGCCGAGCAGGACGAAGAACGTCAGGATGCCGTCGAGCAGCGCGATCCGGCTCATCACGATGCTCAGGCCGTCGATCGCCAGCAGCGTTCCGGCGACGGATGCCACGACCACCGATCCGCTCAGACGCCGGGCGATCAGATACACGAGGAGGACCGAGCCCGCTCCGAGGATCGCGGTGGCCAGACGCCATCCGCCGCTGTTCTCGGGCCCGCCGATCGCCATGCCCAGCGCGATGAGCCACTTGCCGAGCGGGGGATGCACGATGAACGAGCCCGCATCCGAGAGCGGGAGGCTCTGCCCGGTCGCGAACGCCTCGTTCGCCTCGCCACCCCAGGTGCCCTCGTAGCCGAGCGTCCACAGGGACCAGGCGTCCTTGACGTAGTAGGTCTCATCGAAGGCGAGCTCATGCGGGTGGGACACGCCGACCAGGCGCAGCACCGCGGCCACTGCGGTGATCACCAGCGGCGCGAGCCACCGGATCGCGCGGCCCCAGTCCGGGTCCTGCAGCATCAGGTCCCGCAACCGTCCGTAGTGCGTCAGCCGCGCCTCGGGGGCGGGCAGGAGCGGGTCGGGCGCGGTCACCGCTCCAGCCTAGACAACGCCCCTTCCGGGGGAGCTGCATCCGGCGCGCCTAAGCTGGGCGGGTGATCATCCTCGCCGCCACCCCGATCGGAAACCTGGGCGACGCGTCGCGACGCCTCGTGGAGGTGCTGGAGAACGCGGAGGTCGTCGTCGCGGAAGACACCCGCACCACGCAGCGGCTGCTCAAGGCACTGCAGATCGACAACCGTCCTCGTCTGATCGCACTGCACGACCACAACGAGAAGCAGAAGGCCGCCGAACTGGCTGCGCTCGCGGCGGAGACCGACATCGTGGTGATGAGCGACGCAGGAATGCCGACCGTCAGCGACCCCGGCTACGGGCTGGTGGCCGAGGCCGTGGCACAGGGGGTCACCGTCACCGCGATCCCCGGTCCGAGCGCCGTGCTGATGGCGCTCGCGATCTCGGGACTTCCGACCGACCGCTTCACGTTCGAGGGGTTCCTCCCGCGCAAGCCGGGGGAGCGGCGATCGACCCTCCGCGCCCTGGCCGCCGAGCCGCGCACCATGGTCTTCTTCGAGTCTCCGGCCCGGCTCGCGAGCGCTCTCGCCGACATGGGCGCTGCGTTCGGCGACGAGCGGCGGATCGCGGTGTGCCGTGAGCTCACGAAGCTGTACGAGGAGGTCCGCCGTGGCACCGCGGCCGAGCTCCAGGAGTGGGCCGAGAACGGCGTGAAGGGCGAGATCGTCGTCGTCGTCGAAGGAGCCGCGCGCCGCGATGCCTCCCCGGAAGATGCTCTGGCACAGGTGCAGAGGCTGGTCGCGGAAGGCGTCCGCTTGAAGGACGCGTCCTCCGAGGTCGCCGCGCTGACCGGTCTCTCCTCCCGCGACCTCTACCAGGCCGCCCTCGCCGCCCGCTCCGGGGCCGGTGCCTGAGATCGCCACGACTGCGGTTCGTAAGAATTGCGGGGAATCCGGGAACGTCCGCCGCGTTACCCTCAGGTCATGGCGAACCCGACACGTGCGACGAGGGAGGACACGTTCCGCGCCGCCGCAGCGGGGTTGAGCGCATCGTTCCTCGCCGTCGGCCTGGCGGAACTCGTCGCCGCGGTGGTGGAGCCGAGCGCGAGCCCGTTCGCCGTGATCGGCAGCGGGCTCATCGACCTCGCTCCGAGCTGGGCGAAGGACACCGCCATCGCGCTGTTCGGCACCGGTGACAAGGCGGCCCTGATCGTGGGCATCGCCGTGGTGCTCGTGGTCGTCGCCGCTGTCGCGGGAATCCTGGAGCGACGACGGTCCGGTGTCGGTGCCGTGATCCTGGGGGCGCTCGGTGCTCTCGCCGTCGTCGCGGCGATGGTTCGCCCCGGCGCGGGGCCGTTCGCCTGGCTGCCCGGGCTGGTCGCCGGTCTCGTCGCCGTGGTCGTCCTGCGCCTCCTGATCGCCCGACTGCGTCCGGTCGCAGGGCTCGGACCCGTCGACGAGGACCGGAGACGATTCCTGCTGTGGACCGCGGGTGTCGCCGCAGCGGGTGCCGTCGCGCTCATCGTCGGCAACGCCGCG